>CAIYZW010000211.1 GCA_903930725.1 uncultured Bacteroidota bacterium | reverse complement strand
TTGTTCTTTGACCTGTGTACGTGTAATCTTTGGTTGGTTGGTGCTTATTCGCCTTTCATTTAATTCACGACAAAACAACGAAATAAGCGCTGGTTCGACAATAATTTCCGAAAAATCAACGTCATCATTTCCCATAATACCAGCCAGGGAAATGGTTTCGATAATTGCCAGATCAACACCTTCGTCAACAATATTCTCGCCGGCAATATTAATTATTTCAATTGCTTGTACTCCATTTAAAGCCTTGACAGGAAATCTGTTTTTACGAAAAGCGGGTATTTTTTGGGTGACCATCTCAAGCTTCGCCAGAAAATCTTCACGTAGCGATACTATTAGCCGGTAGTTTTGGGCTTGGTTGGGGATTTTAAGTTTTTGATTTGTAATCCTTAGATGGGACTGAATTTCTTCAGGAACTACGTTTTCAGCTAATTCACCTAATTCGACAATAAAATCCTTTGCATTTTTTCCAAAATCCGATAAAGTAAATATTTCTTCAAACTGATCTATTATCAGCAATGGCTTAACCAATTTATTGCGGGAATCCCAAAAAACAATCCGATGAAAAAACTCCCACAAACTTTCTTTTTCATTAAAAACGGATTCAGCTAATTCTTCAGTTTCAATATTGTATTGCTTTAATGATTCGTTGACGGCTTGAATTATCTGAGAAGTATAATTCATGTTTTTATTCTGATGCTCAAGTCGGATAAAAACAGGGAAAAAGCCATGCATTTCCATTCTATGACCTATACCTGCCTGCAGGAGTGAGGATTTACCAACACCTGATGGGCCATAAAGGCAAAGTAAGGATTCGGATAAAATTTGTCTTTCTAAATCATGAATTTCCTGGGATCTCCCTATGAAAAACTTTGCATCTTTAAGGGTATAAGACGCTAAGCCCGGCCATGGCCTTTGTGTTGACACAAAATTATTAATCTCTCTCATAGCGCTTAAATGGTTTTTTGTAAACGAATAGATCTAACTCTTTGTTTGCAGAAAATAACGAATTCTTGAATTGAATTTTCCGAATTAATCCATGTCCAATGAAGTTGTTTAAACTCATCCGGTATTAAAGGCTCACTCTCAGTGATACTATCCATCGCTAACGGTAAAATAAATGGGATTGATTTTGGGCGATATCGCATTTCGGAAATTGCTAAATGCCATTCTAATTGAAAAAAACGCCTTTGATAAGAAATGGTATTTTTTGTTAAGACAGGAATAAAGAAAACAGAATCCTTGATGTTTTTTTCAATTTTCTTTTCATATAAATCCCCCGATTCCAATTGGTGCTTATCAAACCAAACATCCAATCCTGCTTTGCTTAAGGCGTCACTCAAAGTTTTTGCAATTTCTATATCTTCCCTGGCGTAACTTATAAAAATTGAATCTTTAACAAATCCTTCTTTAATACTTTCGGTTTCAGACAGGTTTTGATGAATTTGTTCCAGGCTATTAACGAGCCGCTCCTTCCATCGTTTACCCAAATCTCTTATAAATTCGATCGCGTTTCCGTTACCATACAGGTTGGCATTGCAACGCGACAAAAAAACCGTGAGCGCTTCGTCATCTTTGCTTTTACTATCAGCGATTACGCCCCTTCGGGAATTATGATCGAACAAGTTTTCCGATTTTACACCATAAAGAAAAAATCTTGCCAGCCAATCTGGAAAATTACATCCAAGTAACATGAAATACTTATCCTGTTCTTTGAGAAGCGAACTCAGTATTGGCGGCTTTCGGTCAGGATTGTTCCATTTTTGACTGAACTCTAGTAAATCCTCCTCTGTAGCAACGTATGTGGATAAAGTGTTTGATTTTCCAAACATGTGATACACAACTGTTTCATGCAATGAAGAAGGTATATCCTCTACAAATCCTTTTTTTGTAAATGAAATGCTTTTTGTTTTGTTCTCTCCATGAAAGTAGCTCTCATTCAAGGCTTTTTCTAAAAAGTCATCAATGGTGGTTGTTATGAAAAGCTTAAAAGGTGATATTTCAGCTAATATTCTTAATGATTCCGGGATTTCACATTTGAGATTTCGTAATAAATCATAAATTTCGTAATATGGTTGTGTTGCATCTACATCACGTTTATTCTCATATTCATAAATAACATCACTAATATTAATTTCCCTTTCCGAATTAAATTCAACATCAAGTCGGGTGGCCAATTGCTCAGCAAGCCACTTATAGAGAAGGGTTTCTTTACCATTAATTTTAATGACCAGCAACTCTGCGCCTATTATCGGAATTATAAGTCCGTTTTCGATTTCATCTAATAGCCTATTCCAATTTGTTTCTTTAAATTCGATAGATTTCATAATATTTTTTTTAAATTATTTTCAGACAATTGATAAGTTCAGTTATAGCAATCCTCCACACTCCCCACAATACTTTGAACCAGCCAAATTAGCCTTTCCACAATTCGTGCAAAAGATGCTGTTTTGTGGTTGGGTTATGGCTGAACCACCTGATCCGTGGCTGTGCTTGTAAATGCTGGATTCGGCAATTTCGATGGCTTTTTCATCGAGATTTGATTGTTGGATAATTCCCCAGATTTGAGTTACCAGAACCGGCCAGAAAAACAGCATAGAAATTATTGTTGGAATAGCCTGCTGGCCAAATACGCCAACTCCCGCTTCGATGAAGATCTGTCCTCCCTGCGTACGGATAATGATTTTAAGGGCTGTTTTCATTCCCAACACCGCTTTAAATATGCTTCCTTTTGAAACCGAAATATCATAGCCGCCACTAATCAGCGAATCGCCCTGAACATCGTAACCTTCGGTAATAAAATAGTTCATTACATCTCGTCCAACCTGGGGGATTAATGTGGGTGACCCATTGATGATTTTTGATGATTTGAATGTTCCCATGATTTTAATGAATTAAAGATTTAAATCCTGAAGTTGTCTGATTTGTGAAATTGCGTACAAAACTCCAAACTCAACAAAAGCGTTGCCGACTTTTTCGAGATCGGCCGCTGAAAGCTCAACCTCAAGTTCTTTGAGCAAATTGATCACTTTTTGAGATTGTTCTGTAACTTCCTCATCGGTAACAAGCTGATCTTCCATAATCTTCTGAAAGCTCAGGTGTAAATGGATTTGCTCATCCAAATTAAAAAATCCTGTTTGTTTGTCAAAAAACATAGTTTTGAATTCTTGTGATGGATAAATTATTGAACATTAGATTTTTGAACCGCAAAACCTGCAAAATTTCCAATTCTCATCAATGGGTTGATGGCAATTGAAACACTTTGCTCCCGTCTCCCGAATTTTGATATTCTCCATCAGGTGGTGGTAGTGTTCGGTGTTGCACCATTTAAGGATTTCGCGTACCCGAATTGCCGAAAAAGGGTGATCCTGCCAGGCAATGGCGACAGTTTGAAGGATTTTGTCCCATTTCGATTCCTGTAAAGTGTCGTAAGCATCCGACTGGGCAGCATATTCTTTAATATCAACATTTCCTGTGATGGTTTTTGGACCTCCCGACAGGCGAACCATCGTCTCGATAACCGGCTGCGCACTTCCCATAGCCACGGCTGCAGCCCGATCAGCTGAAAGTTCGCTCCGACGGCTCCAGTAAAGCAGCCCTAATTGAATAGGTGTTGTTAAAACTCCAAGCAAACCAAACATATCAGCACCCGATTTTATCAGATTGGCCATGGTGTGGTAAAGTACATGATGGCAGGCAATATGACCACATTCGTGCGCAATAACGGCATCCACCTCTTCTTCGGTTAAATACCCGACCAGTCCCGATGTAATCGTAAGGAATAGTCGTGTATCTCCAAAAGTATAGGCATTGGGTGCCGGGTTCATTTCGAGGTAAAACTCAGGTTCAGGGATATTAAGTTTCTGGCAGATTGGCGGCAGCTTTTGGTAAAGTGCTGGAAGCTGTTTTTCGGATAAGCGGATTTTTGAAGCCATGTTGATTCCATGGTAGTATTGCTCAAATCCAAGTTTCAGAAAGGCTTTTACGGCAGCGGCAAAGCCCGGAATTGCCTCCATATTCCGGCGGGCTGCTTCATCTTCGGGGTGAATAAAATCCTGCGGATTTATCATTGGTTGTTTAGCTTTATATCAATCCTTTTAAGTTCATTTTTGTAGCTTCATTCACTTCAATGAAGTTGATATTTATCTGCTTCTTCCAAATTCACCGTCGCTTAACAAGATAAAATAGAGAAGCCGTGTGTGAGATTTTATAATTTCTAAAAATACTACTTAATTTTTGCAAAGAAAAAATAAATTTTAATTTTTCAACCTACCAAATGCATAAAATATGCATATCTGGTAAAATTCGGATTTAAGTGGCAAAAAAAGGCAAATTTCCTGCAAAAATTGATGGGAAACATTTTTAAAAAAAACAAACAAATGAGATCACTCTGGAATTTTTAAGCAGATCGATGGTGGGTGGTTTTAAAACCAGCAATTAATAAAACCGGCTGAATTTTGGAGTTCGGGAAACTTTTTTAGGAAGGAATTTCACAGCAGTTGGTCGTATGCCTACTTCTTAGAATTTTCAAAATCCTTGATTATTCCCAGCATAAGCCAGTTTGCCACAGCCTGCCGGTTATCAACAATCAGCAGCCTTTTCTGATCTAATTCATGGTTTATATTTCCCAATTCGATGTAAGAGCCAACAGGTTTGGAATTATTCAACATGTAAAGGCTCCGGCTTTCGACAGTTCCCTGATAACCGCGGCTTGGCTGATGTTCATCGTATTTTGCCTTGATAAGGTTGTACATCGTGCTACTGAATTTTTTTCCGGGTTTGCTGTCGGGATGATGGTAAAAGAAAATATCAATTTTTTGCCCTGAATACCGCGAATCAACGTGCAATTCGATCATTCGCTGATAACTTCCGCGGTATTTATTAAAAATGGCATTGATTTCTTTGGTGCGTTGTTTCAGCCTTTTAACCTGGTTGAGTGGGATTTCCTGTTTATCGCCGCAATATTCATCCTTGTCACACTTTAAATATTGGTCATCGCGGATGCCATCGTTGGGGTCGGTGATAAGAATATTAACTGTTGCATTATGCTCCAGCAAATTCCGTGCAAGCCGCAAAGCCACATCATAAGCATATTCATCTTCACACAAAGTATGGCCATCTTTTTTTCCCATTGCACCAGGATCAGGACCACCATGACCGGAAACTATGTAAAAAACGGCTCCTTTAAGCAGGTCATCTTTAAATTCGACCTTTTCGTAATTATCACCAAAAATCGGGTAAACACCCGTCTTATCCGGGGTTTCTGATTTCTTTTTACTCTCAGCAGGTAAAAGATAGGTCCGGCCTTTGATAAGTTGCTGGTCGGCACCCAGGCTTTTTTTATTTAACCCGATAAACTTGTCATAATTATCGGCACCTTCGAGGCCATTTTCGCGGAGCAGCGCGTAAATTCCCTGGCCATTTTTGGCTTTTACCTTTTTATAATCCTGAGCATGCGCCGAAAACCCAAAAAGGATTATGGTAAGAAATATTGTAAGAAGAATTTTAAAAGCACCCGATCGAAACATAAGCTAATGGTTATTCAGAGGCAAAATTACTGTACATGTGTTACAAATTACTGTTGGCTCTAAATTTTCATCAACAAACAAAGGCTGATAACTTCGATTTAAGACCTGAAAAAGTGGCCAGACATTGGCTTTTCAGTGGTTTTCGGAGGAATTTGGTTCATTAAAAAAAATGCTTAAATCCCGGTATTTCTATTGATAATCCGTTTTGAATTCAAAATCAAAATCAACATCCGGCATAAAATCCGTTCGTTTCCAGGTGTTAATCTGCAATTTATCTTCCAGGAACAAGGAATCTGGTTGTATCGAAAAATCGGTGATGATGATAAAAGAAGGCACTTCGAGCCTGTAACTGGCTTCTTCGAAAGGTTTTCCCCATTTTTGGGTTGTGGTGATGATGTATTTTGCCTGATTGGCTTTAAGTTTTTGCCCATAGCTGATGTGAAAAGGAGTTTCGCCATGAGCATTTATCTGAACTTTAAAAAGAGCGCCTTTTGTGGTTTGCGTGGCCAACTGCGAAACGGTATCACCGGTTTTGGTGATTTTGATAAAAGCAATTTCGCCAAATTCTTCAACATCCGGAAAAGGATAAAACAACATTTGTTTAACCTCAGCCCCGGTGTTGTTGCGGAAATAATACAAGCCATCAACAACAAACAAACCAGTGTCAATCGTAAAAGTGAGTTCTTCCTTAAAGAAACCTATTTTTTGGGAAAATACAGAATTCCAGGCTATTAAAAGGAATAGTGTTGCTAAAGTGCTTTTCATTTCATTGTATTGAATTACTGCAGCCAAAATACTAAAATCATCAACAGGTTCAGCTTTATCTAACTTTTTACCCGTTAGTTTTACAGCATTAATCGAAAAAAAGTAAAATTATGTTGGTTGGTTTAGAAAAAAATCCGTTCTTTGCACTCCGTTTCAAAAAAGTAATCTGAAATACATAAAAAGATGGCACGTACTTGCGATATTACAGGAAAAAGAATGATGGTTGGAAACAAGGTTTCTCACTCAAATATCAAGACCAAAAGAAGATTTTATCCTAACCTTCAGACAAAGAGATTCTTTGTTCCCGAAGATAATACCTGGATTACTTTAAAAGTTTCAACCTCGGCATTGAGGACAATTAACAAAAACGGTATCACAGCCGTTTTGAAAGATGCCCAAAGAAAAGGCATTATAGGCTAATTGTTTACAATATTTTTTGGATGCTGTTATTGATTAAATCAGTAACAGCATTTTTTTTGCCGTTTCCGGTACGTTTTGAGCTTCCTTCAAATTGTCGGCAGAAAAATAAAAAGTAAGGCCTTTCGTTTTAACCACTAAATTTTGTACCACCAAACTTTTTCACTCAAACGAATGAGGTATCTTTCCTGGATTTTTATATTGCTCTTTTTTCTGATGAAATCGCAAATAGCTTTCTCCCAGGAAATTCCCTACGACGACGACCTCGTCCAGTTTTCGGGGGTTTTAATTTCTGTTGACAGCCTGATTCCGGTTCCTTACGCAAGCATCGTTATTAAAGACACCCACCGTGGTACCCTGAGCGATTTTTACGGCTATTTTTCGTTTGTTGCAATAAAAAACGACACCATAGTTTTCTCGTCAATGGGTTATAAACCAAGCTTTTTCATTATTCCCGACACCATCACACAAAAACGGTATTCGCTCATTCACGTGATGGATGCCGATACTTTTTTGCTTGAGCCGACATTAATTTATGCATGGCCAACAGAGGAAGAGTTTAAAAAAGCGTTCATCAACCTCGATATTCCTGACGACGATATCGCGATTGCCCATAAAAACATTGCCAGGGCCGAAATGAAGGAGCGCGCCATGAGTTACCCCATGGATGCCAGCATGAATTTTAATAATTATATCCAGAACGAAACCAGTAAATTGTACTATTTCGGGCAAACACAACCCATCAGCATCCTAAATCCTTTTGCGTGGGCAGAGTTTATAAAAGCCTGGAAATCCGGGAAATTCAAGAAACAAAAAGAACCCAGATATTAGCTTTCATAATCGGAATGTTAGTAAAATCAAAACAAATTAAGATTCAGAAACACAATTCCCTGATGATAATCATGCAGCGATTCATAATTTTTATTTTCATTTTTAGCGGATTTCTTTTACAGGCTCAAGAAAAAGCAACCGTAAAAGGAAAAATTTCAGATGCAAAAAATCACCCGGTCGAATTGGTGAATATTGCCATTTTGGGGATGCCGGGAGGCACAATTTCTGACCGGAAAGGCTCGTATGAAATTGAAGTTCCTGCCAATACAGCCATCACGCTTGTTTTTTCATTCGTTGGTTACGAAAAACAGGAATTTCCATTAAATCTTAAATCAAAGGAAGTTTACGAAATCAACCCTGTTTTAGCCGAAACCACCGAAATGCTGCCTGATATCATTATTCAGGATCAGCGGATACGAAATACAAACCTCCAGCGTATTGATCCAAAAGGTGTTTCGGTAATTCCAACAGTTACAGGAAGTGTCGAATCTCTCATCAAAACAATGCCAGGGGTTTCGTCGCGCAACGAGTTGAGTTCGCAATATTCAGTTCGTGGTGGCAATTTTGACGAAAACCTGGTTTACGTAAACGATATCGAGATTTACCGACCTTTGCTTGTGCGGTCGGGCCAGCAGGAAGGCCAGAGTTTTTTAAACCCCGATCTTACATCGGCAATCTTGTTTTCGGCGGGTGGTTTTGATGCAAAATATGGTGATAAAATGTCATCCGTTCTCGATATTAAATATAAAAAGCCAACCGGGTTTGCCGGCTCCTTGTCGGCGAGTTTGCTGGGAGTTTCGGCGCACCTCGAAGGAGCAACAAAAAATCAGAAGTTTTCGTATTTACTTGGTGTCCGGCAAAAATCAAATCAATATGTGCTGAATGCGCTGGAAACCGAGGGTTCGTACAAACCTTCATTTTTCGATATCCAGACTTTGCTCCGGTATGATCTTTCGGAAAAACTCGAAATTTCCGTTCTGGCAAATTACGCCAACAATAAATATAAGCTCATCCCCGAAACCAGAGAAACCAGCTTTGGCACAATTCAGGAGGCAAAAAGGCTCACCATTTATTTCGACGGACAGGAAGTTGATCAATATAAAACAGCCATGGGTGCCGTAAAACTTACTTACAAACCAACCAACAATACCAGGCTAAATTTCATTGCATCAGCTTTTAACAGCGACGAAAGCGAGACTTTCGACATACAAGGTCAATATTGGATTGGTAACCTTGGAACAGATTTTGGGAGCAGCAATTTTGGTGAAGTTACCGAAACACAAGGCGTTGGCACCTATTTAAATCATGCCCGTAATTTCCTCAATGCCACCGTTTATAGCCTCGAACACAAAGGCTCGTCCGAAAGCACAAAGAGCTTTCTGACCTGGGGTGTTAAATTCCAGCACGAAATTATTGATGATCGTTTGCGCGAGTGGGAAATGATTGATTCGGCAGGTTATTCGCTCCCCCGACCTATCGACCAAATTGATGCTCAAAATCCTGAAATATACCCGTTTGCATTAGATTTTGCTGTGAATTCTCATATCAATATAAATTCAAATCGTTACACGGGTTATCTTCAAAACACCTGGAACCTTGGTGATAAAAGCCGGGATTTTGCCATAACTGCCGGAATGCGTGCAAATTACTGGGATTTCAACGACCAGTTGCTGCTTAGCCCGCGGGCAACAATTTCGTACCGGCCAGACTGGAAAAATGACCTTCTATTCCGTTTTTCGTCGGGTTATTATTACCAACCACCGTTTTACCGCGAACTACGCGACTTTTACGGCAACATCAATTACGACATCAAGTCTCAAAAATCAATACATTTTGTTGCCGGCAGCGATTGGAACCTCACCATCTGGCAACGACCTTTCAAATTTGTAACCGAGATTTATTATAAATATCTTGATGATTTAATTCCCTACGAGGTTGATAATGTGCGCATCAGATATTATTCTGATCAACGGGCAAAAGGTTATGCTGCCGGCCTCGATATGAAAATTAACGGGGAATTTGTAAAAGGCATCGAATCGTGGGCCAGCCTTTCGCTCATGAAAACCGAAGAAGACATTTATGGCGATTATTATTACAATTACTTTAATGCCGATGGCGAGAAAATTGGAACCGGTCAGGCCGAAAACCCGGACGCTACCCAAAACGTTAAAGTCGAGCCTGGCTTCATTCCCCGCCCCACCGACCAAAGATTTAGTTTTAGCATGTTTTTCCAGGATTACCTGCCCATGAATCCAAGCTACAAAATGCACCTTGCTTTTTATTATGGAAGCAGCCTTCCGTTTGGCCCACCAAGATCGGAGAGATACCAGCAAACTTTACGGATGCCTTCGTACCGCCGTGTTGATATTGGTTTTTCAAAGCAACTTATCAGCGAAAATTCCCGTTTTTCCAACAAAAACCCGCTTAATTATTTAAAATCGCTTTGGCTTAGCCTCGAGATATTCAACCTTTTGCAGGTAAACAACACCATTTCGTACATTTGGGTTACGGATGTAAACAGCATGCAATATGCTGTGCCTAACTATCTTACACCCCGCCAGCTTAATCTTAAACTTATTGCGCAATTTTAGGTAAATCTTAATTCTAAAAAGAAGTTTGGCCATTATCGTGAATCTTCCAATTAATTGGTTACCAATTCTTTAAAGTATTTACAGATTCATGCAATATTTTAGTTTCAGAAATTTTAAAATATGCTTTACATGAACAGATTACTTACCGTTCTATTTTGCGCTTTAACTTTTGCCTCCTTCGGGCAATCAAGCCCACTCAATGTTGGTTTTGAAGGCGGTTTCGGCTTAGCTACGTTACGGGGCAACGACTATATTGACAAAAATCATAGTTCAAAACCCGGATATTCGGCTGGTGTATTTGTCCAATACAACTTTAGTAAGATTCTTTCATTGAGATCGGGAACCTGTTTTGAGCAAAAGGGCTCCTCTTTCGAATTCTGGGTAACCGAACAAAACGGGGAACAAATTGGCCCAATCCAGGGTAAAATGAATTTTAACTTTCTAAATGTCCCCGTTTTACTGCGTGCAAGCTTCGGAAAGAAAATAACTTACTTTGCAAATGCCGGCCCCTACATTTCTTTTTTATTAAGACAGACTGAGCATAACGATGCATTTTCGAGTTATCCCGAAATTAATGCAGATCGGACCGGGGATTTCACAAAAGTTGATGCTGGTCTATCAGCAGGGCTCGGGATTTCGTTTGACTTAAAATCGAAATATGCGCTTTCATTCGAGATCAGAGATAATTTAGGACTTACCAATATTTCAAAACAGCCAATTGCGAATAACGGAACAATCAAAACAAACGTATTGAATCTGCTTATTGGCTTTACTTATAAACTGTAGCAAAGGCCTAAAAATGAAAAAAAAATCAAGTCTCGTGATAGGAAACGATAGTGTCTCCGCCAAATGAAGCCGATGAATTAAGCAAAACTGAATTTATGGCAAAGAAGCAAACAAAATTGAACCAAAAAAGCCGTCCATGCAAGGGCGGCTTTTCTTTTATAATTTACAGATTTTGATATGTTTGTACGATTCACTAAACCAAATCGCTTCAAAAAAGGCTATTCAAAAACAAGAATTGATTTTATAATAATTTCGAGCGCTTCCATCAATTGTTCTTCGGTAATTACCAAAGGAGGCGCAAACCGGATAATATGCTGATGGGTCGGTTTTGCAAGGAGGCCGTTTTCAGCCATTTTCACACAAACGTCCCATGCTTCTTTGCCGTTCTTAGGCCGGATAACAATCGCGTTTAGTAAGCCTTTGCCACGTACCAGCTCGATCATTTCCGATTTCACTTTACGCAACTCAGATCTGAAAATTTCACCAAGTTTTTCGGAACGTTCGGCAAGTTTTTCATCTTTAACAACTTCAAGGGCAGCTACTGCAACCTTTGCTGCCATCGGGTTTCCGCCAAATGTTGAACCATGTTGTCCGGGCTTTATTACCAACATAATGTGGTCGTCGGCCAGAACTGCCGAAACCGGCAGTACTCCACCCGAAAGTGCTTTTCCAAGAATTAAAATATCAGGACGAACATTTTCATGGTCGCAGGCCAGTAATTTGCCGGTACGGGCAATACCCGTTTGAACTTCATCGGCAATGAATAAAACATTTCTGGATTTACAGAGATCATAGGATTTTTTCAGATATCCATCTTCGGGAACATAAACACCAGCCTCACCTTGGATAGGCTCGACAAGGAAACCTGCTACATTCGGGTCTTCAAGAGCTTTTTCGAGCGCAGGAATATCGTTGTAAGGAACAATTACAAAACCCGGGGTGTAAGGGCCAAAACCGCCACGGGCGTCAGGGTCGGTTGACATCGAAATGATGGTTGTGGTGCGACCGTGAAAGTTGCCTTCGCAAACCACTA
The DNA here is from genome assembly GCA_903930725.1 of uncultured Bacteroidota bacterium. Lineage (GTDB taxonomy): Bacteria > Bacteroidota > Bacteroidia > Bacteroidales > 4484-276 > CAJATL01. The sequence continues at coordinate 5,781 of CAIYZW010000211.1, read as the reverse complement.
TTTTTGCTTCGTTAGCCGGAACGCCTTTTTTGTCGTAAGCCCATTTGCGGCAAAGCTTAATGGCTGTTTCGTCGGCTTCGGCACCGCTGTTCATGGGCAAAACTTTATCGTAACCAAAATAAGCGGTGATGTATTTTTCGTAAGGGCCAAGGCAATCGTTGTAAAAAGCTCTCGAGGTCAATGTGAGGGTTCTTGCCTGGTCAACCAGGGCTTCAACGATTTTTGGGTGGCAATGCCCCTGGTTTACTGCCGAATAAGCCGAAAGAAAATCGAAATATTTCTTTCCTTCAACATCCCAAACAAAAGGTCCTTCACCTTTTGACAATACAACTGGCAACGGATGATAATTGTGCGCACCATATTTATCTTCTAATTCAATTGCCTTCTGCGAAGTGATCTTTTCTGACATATAACAAACTGTTTATTAAGTTTTTAGAATAATTTTTCTTGTAAATATTATGGTTGCAAAGATATGAATAGCCCTCTCAGGAAAAAATTAAATCACCCGGTTTTAAGAATTTATATTTGTTCTAATCAATGATAATAAAGCAGGACTTATCCTGTTTTTATAAGTTTGAAAGGATTTTGCGTTCAAAAATCATAAATGAAAAGCAATGATCGGTTTTCGGCCATTTTTTATAGTTTTGTTCTGTTTTTAAGATTTTGATTATTTAATAAAAAAACTGTAATATATTGAAATACATTCTCATAAAGAGCCTGAGTAAGTTAGCGCCTGCAATTATTATTCTTGTGATATTTTTGACTTCCTGCGACTCGAATATGGTTTTCGATTCGAGTTTTACCCTTCCGGCAAATGGCTGGAATGAAAAATCGGCTGTCGAATTTAAAGATGTGGTTGTTTCAGACACACTTGCCCTTTACAATTTTTACATCTCGGTTAGAAACACAGACGCTTATCGCTTTAGTAATTTTTATCTATTTCTGACTACAAAACTACCCAACGGCAAACTTGGCCGCGACACCATCGAAATCAAACTTGCCGAATTAAACGGAAAATGGCTCGGACAGGGCTTTGGGCATTATAAAGACAATCAGATTCTTGTAAGAAAAGCGCTGCGTTTTCCAGTTTCCGGAAAATATGACTTTTTAATCGAACATGCCATGCGCCAAGAAGTATTGACGGGAATAAATAATGTCGGCATCAGGATTGAGAAGCTTTGAAGCAGGGGATCGGTAGAATCGAAAAATTTAGGATGGAAAATGAGGCTGGTTTGAAACCAACCTTTTGTTTTAAATGGTTAAAGTTGTCTGTGTCCCTGCAAAACCAAATTGTTTATTTTTGCAAGCCAAATGGTTAGGTTTATCTTTCCTGATCAGCATCATCAAAGTTGTTAATTTTGGGTTTTTGCATAATCATAACATTCAAACCATCATATTTTGAAAAAGAAAAAAAACACTACTTCCAAACTTAAAAAATACATCCTTATTTTCTGGGGTCTATTTGCAGCAGGCATTCTGACAATCGTTTTCATTTTTTTTGGCACTGCGATGGGCTGGTTTGGTTTTATGCCTTCTTTCGAAGATCTCGAAAATCCGCAATCGTACCTTGCATCCGAAGTTTATGCTGTTGATAATCAACTTTTGGGAACTTATTATGTCGAAAACCGCAGCCGTGTAAATTATTCCGAAATCTCGCCAAACCTTATTAATGCGCTTATTTCGACTGAGGATGTTCGTTTTGCAAGTCACTCAGGAATTGACCTGAAAGCCTTGGGGCGCGTGCTTTATGGCGCACTTACAGGACAAGATAAAGGTGGTGGAAGTACCATCACCCAGCAATTGGCTAAAAACCTGTTCCCCCGTGAGGATAACCCTTCCGGCCTGCAGCTTGTTTTCAGAAAGTTTAAAGAATGGGTAATTGCCGTGAAATTGGAAAACCGTTACAGCAAGGAGGAGATTATCACGATGTACCTCAACAAGTTCGATTTTCTTAATCTAGCTGTCGGGATAAAATCAGCCGCGCGCATTTATTTCAGCATTACACCTGCGGAACTAAATATTGAGCAATCAGCGCTTTTGATTGGGATGGTGAATAATCCATCGCTCTACAACCCACTCCGCCGCCCCGAAATTACCCTCGAAAGGCGTAATGTTGTTTTATCACAAATGGAAAAAAGCGGCTATATCACCAAAACCCAGCTCGAATCGCTTAAAAAAATCCCGCTCAAACTTCGATATCAAAAAGCCGACCATAACCTTGGAACAGCCACCTACTTTAAAGAGTTTTTAAGAGGCAGGATGATGACCTGGTGCAAAAGCCACCAAAAACCTGATGGAACAAATTACGATCTATACCGTGATGGATTGAAAATTTACACAACCGTTGATTCGAGAATGCAGCATTATGCCGAAGAAGCAGTTGCCGAGCATCTTGGCCTCGATCTCCAGCCAAAATTTTTCGAACATTGGCGGCGACACCGCTTCGCCCCTTTCGTTTTTGAAGGCGACTCGGCTGCTACCGAAGTCGAAAACATTATGAATCAGGCCATGAGGCGCAGCGACAGGTACCGAAGCCTAAAAAAAATGGGTGCATCAGACGATTCGATAAAAATAAGTTTTAACACGCCTACCGATATGACGGTATTTTCGTGGCGAGGTGATGTTGATACCGTGATGACTCCGATGGATTCGATCAGGTATTATAAGCATTTCCTCCGCACTTCCCTCATGTCGGTTGATCCAACTTCAGGGCAGGTAAGAGCTTATGTTGGCGGGATTGATTACAAATATTTCAAGTACGATCAGGTTACTTCGGGGCAACGGCAGGTTGGTTCAACATTTAAACCTTTTGTTTATGCCCTCGCCATGCAGGAAGGTGCATCCACCGGCGAGTTTACGCCATGCACGATGGTGCCCAATGTCCAGGTTAGTATTCCGCTGCCTGATGGCACATTCTGGATTCCCAAAAATGATAACAAGGAAAGAAAAGGCGAAATGGTAACCCTTAAATGGGCCCTGGCCAATTCGATCAACTGGATTTCTGCCTACCTGATGAAACGTTTTTCGCCACTGGCAGTGATAACATTAGCCCGTAAAATGGGCGTTACCTCCGATATTCCACCAGTGCCCTCCATTTGCCTTGGCACGCCTGACATCACACTTTTTGAGATGGTTGGTGCGGTAAATACTTTCGCCAATAAAGGCATACATGTTACACCCTATTTTGTTACAAAAATCGAAGATAAATTTGGTAACGTTATCGAACAATTTTCGCCGGAATCAAACGAAGCCATGAACGAAGAAACCGCCTATCTGATGATTAAACTCATGCAAGGCGTAGTTGAATCGGGCACCGGAGTGCGGCTCAGATCAAAATATGGATTTACAAACGAAATTGCCGGCAAAACCGGAACTACACAAAATCAGTCTGATGGCTGGTTTATGGGCATTACGCCACAGCTTACAACCGGCGTTTGGGTAGGTTGCGAAGACCGGAGCGCACATTTCAGAACTTTACAACTCGGTCAGGGAGCCAACATGGCTTTACCAATCTGGGCTCTTTATATGAAAAAAGTATACGGAGATCGTTCTCTTAATATTACCACAGATCCTTTTCCCCTAATAAGCAAGCCTCTTTCGGTTGATCTGGACTGCGATAAGTTGAGCCCCGAAAATTTTCAGGATCAGAATAATGAAGATGAAGAAGAATTTTAAACACCCGTATTTATCCGAAAAAGTTAAGGAATTACTTTAAAACGTTAATCGTAAATGGGTTCATGAATAAATATAAAAATTCGGTAATACTTTGGATTCTACCACTGATTTTCCTGATTTTTGGTATGATGTTCGCACGGGCTAAATACGCCAACGACCCCGAATACATTTACCTGATAAACGCCCTGAGTATCACCAAGCTGCGACCAGTCGGACATATTGATAATCCGGGAACTACCGTGATGGAACTGGGTGCCGTTGTCCTGAAAATAGCCCACTTTATCCTTCCTGCCAGTGAAAAGAATTTAATGACCGACGTACTCGAAAACCCAGACCGATATGTTGGAATTTTAAATGGAGTGTTCATTTTACTGATTTCGATCATTTTATTCTGGCTTGGAAAAATCGTAGCTAACAAATCACAAAATCTTTGGTATGGATTACTCCTCCAGCTATCACCATTTTTATCCATCACCATCCTGGAACACGCATGGACAAAGGTTTCGCCAGAACCATTGTTGATTTTTACAAGCTTGTTTTTATCAGGAATTTTAATAATTTATTTTTTCGACGAAAACCGAAACCTCCGGCGTTACTTTTTACTTTTTGCGCTGATTTCGGGATTTGGCCTTGCCACCAAAGCCACATTCCTGCCTGTTATCATAATTCCATTTTTACTGCTTCCCGGTGCTTTTCGCAAAACAGGCTATTTGTTTTTTGCCGTCTTGTTTTTTGTGATTTTCACCCTCCCGGCCTGGCCCGAATATCAGAACATGTACACCTGGTATTACAACTTAGCCACCCACACCGGAATTTATGGAAGTGGCAATGCCGGCATGATTGATGCCAGCCAGTATTTTGTTTCGTTTGGAAAAATCATTCAAAACAACATCCATTTTTCGATTTTGCTTGGTATTTCGATAGTTACAGCCATTTATTTTTTGGCATCATCAAAACACCGCGAAAAGGTTAAAACATTACGTTTCAGGATTTTGATCAGCCTGGTGATTGCAAATATTGCCGGAATTTTACTCGTTGCCAAACATTATCACGCCAACCATTATTTGGTGCCGGAACTTACATTGATCGGCCTGAACATCTTTTTCTTCATCGAAAATATTAAAGATCTTATCTCAAAAAAAAGCATCGAAAAATACGTCATGCCCGCCATTATTGGGTTTTTGATGGTTTACCTTCCGGTGAATAATACTCCCACCTTAAAGTTTTATAACCGGGGCTACCAAACTGCAACTGCCGAATATGAAAAAACCAATAAACTGATTGAGGAAAATTACAGCGACTTTAAGTGTGTTTATTTTTATCCGACATCACTCAACAAGTACTCCGCGCTTATGTTTGGCAATGTTTATTCTAAAAGCAAAAACCTTAAAGAAATCAACGCGTTGTATCCCGAAACCATCTTTTACGATCATACTTTAAAACTATTTAAATATTGGGACGCAGAAGTAAGCCTTGAGGATGTTATAGCAAAAAATGGCAACAAACTATTGCTTGTTGGTGGTCCGATTTCTGATGAAACAAAAGATGCCAACCAGAAAGCGATGGAAATTTCAAGCTCGGGTTTCCCTTTACAACCAGTCTATCAGGGAAGAACACAGGCTATTTACATTTTCGATACACTTGCTTATCAAATCTGCATGAGCCAGAGGCATGCCCGGAGATTGGAATTAAACCTCGATATGGAACAAGCCGGTGATTTTTCCGACTACATTTCGTTTGGCACAAACATGTTTCTTGTTTACAAAACGCGGAGCAGCGAAAAAGCCAGGTCAGGAAATTTTTCGATAAAACTCGATAAAAATCAACAATATTCCCTGGGTTATACTTTCGAAAACACCAAGCCTGGCGATGTTTTTAAAATCAGCATCTGGCACTATTCATCAAATAATGAAGGATATTTATCAGTTACCTCCACGCCCGATGCTTTTTTTTACCGGCAAAATAATGACCCTATCGAAACTGACAAAAAGGGCTGGAAAAAAATTCAATTGCTTTTTACAGCTCCCGAAAATTTAAATAATAATCAGTTAAAGTTTTATGTTTGGAATAGCGGCTCATCCGAAATGTATTTTGATGATCTGACCA
>CAIYZW010000210.1 GCA_903930725.1 uncultured Bacteroidota bacterium | reverse complement strand
CAAATTTTGAAATTAATCCTTCAAAAAGCTACCTTATAAAACTTTCGGAGGCTGCAAATGCCGGTACATGCGGTTTTCGGCGAACAGATAAATCGGTAACTCTGGTGCCTGGCTGGAATATTTTACCGGTAATCTCCGAAATAAGCGTTAATCCGGTTCAGTTGTTTTTACCTAACTCCGGCAAAGTCGAAATTATCACCGAAATTTCAGGGTTAAAAGTTTACTGGCCGGCTAAGAAAATCAGGAATTTGCTTACACTTGAGCCAGGAAAATCGTACCGGATAAAAGTAAATCAGGGGTTTACGGTTACTTTTCCGTAATTGTTTTGGTATTATTTCTTAAAATTTAGATTTCGACTGCTTCGATTTCTAAAATTTAATCCTATCTTTGCCGCCACTTTTAAAAAATAATAAATTTTAATATTAACTAAAACTATCACAAGATGTTAAATCAGTATGAAACCGTTTTCATTTTAACTCCCGTTTTGTCTGAAGATCAGATGAAGGAAGCGGTTAAGAAGTACCAGAATTTCGTTGTGGAAAAAGGTGCTGAGATTGTGTTTGAGGATCATTGGGGTATGCGCAAATTAGCCTACCCGATCCAGAAAAAATCGACAGGTTTTTATCACCTCATGGAGTACAAAGCTTCAGGTGATTTTGTTGCAAACCTGGAAATTGCCCTCAAACGTGACGAGCGCGTAATTCGCTTCTTAACTGTAAAACTCGATAAACATGCCGTTGCTTACAACGAGAAAAAGCGCGCCAGAGTAAAGGAAGAAGTTAAAGAAGAATCGAAGTAATTAATTACAAATCTTTAAACAACAGAAAAAATGGCAATACAAAATAACGACATCAAATACTTAACCCCCATTGCAGTTGACGTTAAGAAAAAGAAATACTGCCGCTTTAAAAAAGCAGGGATTAAATACATTGATTACAAAGACGCAGATTTCCTTTTGAAATTTGTAAACGAGCAGGGTAAAATTTTACCTCGCCGTATTACCGGAACATCAACAAAATACCAGAAAAAAGTTGCACAGGCTGTTAAAAGAGCCCGTCATCTGTGCTTAATGCCTTACGTTGCTGACTTACTTAAATAAGAGGAGAGAGAACAATGGAAATAATTTTGAAACAAGATATGCAAAACCTCGGCTACGAAAACGAGGTTGTGAAAGTTAAAAACGGGTATGCCCGCAACTATCTTATCCCTCAGGGAATGGCTATTCTGGCAACAAGTACCAACAAAAAAATCCTTGCCGAAGTTAACAAGCAAAAATCGTTTAAAGAACAAAAATTGCGCAAGGAAGCCGATACCATGGCTCAGTTGCTCAATAAAATCGTTCTCAAAATTGGTGCTAAAGCCGGTACTTCAGGCAAAATTTTCGGTTCGGTTAACGCCATCCAGATTGTTGATGCCCTTAAAGCACAACATGGCTACGAAATTGACAAACGCAAAGTTTCGGTTGACGGTGAATCTATCAAAGAATTAGGCTCCTACAAATCAACTGTAAGCCTTTACAAAGACATCAAAGCTGAACTCAAATTTGAAGTTGTGGCTGAGTAAAATAATACGATCAATTATAAAAAAGTCCCTCTGTTGAGGGACTTTTTTTATGATTTGATTTCTGACAATATGTTGTTGAATTATATAAAATGCTCTCGTTAAGTAAACTTAAATATCTCAAATCGCTTCATTTACAGAAGTTCAGGGACGAAAACCAGGAATTTGTTGTTGAAGGGCCTAAGATGGTTGACGAATTGCTGAAAAGCGATTTTGCTGTTTCGGGAATTTATGCTTTAAAAACATGGATTACCGGAAAAAATGATATTCCGGCTTCCGCCGGAAAACTTGTCGAAATTATTGCTCCGGCTGAATTGGCGCGCATTAGCAACCTAAAAACGCCTAATGAAGTTTTGGCCACAGTTAAAATCCCTGTAAAGGAACCTGATGAAAGCATTTACGGCGATTTGGTTTTGATGCTCAGCCACATTTCTGATCCGGGAAATCTTGGAACGATTATCCGGATTGCCGATTGGTTCGGGATAAAAAATATTGTTTGCTCACCCGATTCGGTTGAAGTTTACAACCCTAAAGTTGTGCAGGCAAGCATGGGATCACTGTTTCGGGTTAAAGTTTATTACAAGGACCTGACTGATGTTTTATCGAACCTTGACAGCAAAATTCCGGTTTTTGGGGCCTATCTCGAAGGAAATAATATTTATCGGGAAACCTTGCCCGGCAAAGGAATTATCGTTATCGGGAACGAATCGCGCGGAATTGATCAAAATCTTGAAACATTTATTACCAAAAAGTTGTTTATCCCTTCGTTTTCGGGTGGCGCCGAATCGCTGAATGCCTCGGTGGCTACTGCAATAATCTGCTCAGAGTTTAAAAGAAACACAAACTAAAAGGCTACTTTTGCTAGCCTGATTTTCGGATTGATTTGGTTTGTTTCCCAAATTAAAAAAATCAAAATAAAAAGAAAAGTCATGATAAAACTTATCATCATATCAGTTGTCCTGGTTGGTTTGGCTGTTGCAGGTATTGCCATAAAAATGTTTATGTCGAAGGATGGCGAATTTAAAAAATCGTGCAGCAGCGTTGACCCAAACACCGGCGAACGCCTCGGCTGCTCCTGTAATGGCGAAAACCAGGGCACCTGCAGGAATGAGGAAACGAAATAATTTATTTTGCTGGTCTGTTTTTGGAAAGCCCTAAAACTTCGAAATAAAATCTTTGGTTTCCGGTCCTAAATTAAAGAGCAAATCAATCATGCTTAATCCGGGCAAAAACCCAAACCGCGTTTCAAAAACCTGGTAATAGTGCTTTACATCAAAGAGTGGAAATGGCTTTTTAGGGGTCATTATTCCGCGGTAATCTTCTTTCCCGGCAGGAATTTTCTCGTAGGTTTCGGTAAATTTTAGTGGGATTTTTATCCCTGATAATTCCATCATTTTATTCAACAATAGCAGGTTATGATGGATCAGATTTTCGGCAGGCATCTCAAAAAAAGGTTTTAAATCGTCGCTGTAATACATAAAAAATGGCGATTTAGCGTAGGCTGATTCAATTGTCCGCCAATGAATGATCTGCCAGTTTTGATGATCAGAAATGGCAATATCCTTAGTTTTTGAATGATTTCCCTGAGGTTTGATTACCGGAACTGTTAAAGCCAATTTGCCATTCGCCGAATATATTTCGCACCGGTTGCGATAGGTTTGCTTGGGATAGGTTTCGTGAATTTCGATAAAAACCTCCTTAGCTGCAACCATCAGCATAAAATACTGGACTGATGGAAAATAGGCTGTGGGAAGTAAGATTGACGTGTTTGTTTCTGTCATTAATTTTTGTTTAAAGGGCAAAAATACCAAAAAAAATGCGGCACTTTCGCGTCGCATCTTCAAATCAAATATTCATTCAGTTTTTAATTAACCGATTCTTTTTTCGTTTGCAACAAAACATCGTTGATAGCCTGGATTAGCGTGGCTTTTGGCAATGCTCCCTGCGCCATCTGTGGCTGTCCGTCTTTGGGGCAAAACAACAGCGAAGGAATGCTACGGATGCCAAATGCACCGGAAAGCTCCTGCTGGTCTTCGGTATCAACTTTGTAAATATTAATCTTGCCTTTGTATTCTTCGGAAAGTTCGGCCAAAATAGGGGCAACCATTTTGCAAGGCTGGCACCAATCGGCGTAAAAATCAATCACGCAAGGCAATTCGCCTTCAAAACTCCATTCCTGGTTTTTTTCGTAGTTAAACACTTTTTCGAGAAAAGTTTCTTTTGTGAGATGTTCCATTATATTCTGATTTTTATGTTTTACCTATTTAATTTCAATTTTGATTATGCTGTTATTTCAATAAAAATTCTTTGATAATTTGCTCAAAAGCAGCTTTATCTTTGTAGCCACGGTCCATGCTTGGCTTGCCGTTGGCCGGGATGTAAAGAAAAGCCGGAATACTCGAAATCTGGAACAAAGCAGCCAGATCGCGCTCTTTATCGGTGTTTATTTTGTAAACTTTAATTTTGCCTTTGTAGTCGTTCGAAAGTTCTTCGAGTATCGGGCCAACCATTTTACAGGGTTTGCACCAATCGGCATAAAAATCAATAATTGCCGGCTCCGTGCCTTTATAAACAAATTCCTGTGGGCTGCTTTCAAAATCCCAAATCTTTTCTTTAAAGGTGGCTTTGGTTAAAAATTCGGGAGTTGTGGTTTCATCGTTTCCAGGGGTAGAAGGAGCAACTTTTTTGCCGTCAGGGCCGTTTCCACCGTTGGTATTGCTGCAAGCCGCAACTGATAAAGCGAGTAGCGCCGCAAAAAGTAAAATCGAATTAATTTTTCTCATCATATTTAATTTAACAGGTTATTTTTTCTTTAAAAATTCGCTGCAAAGATATTTCAATTTTTTTATTTAAAGCGTTTCAGTATCACTTTTTAACTATTTTTGCAAAATAATTTTTAATCAGGCAAATTGTCTTCCTGCCAGCTCAGGCATGAAACAGGTCAAAAACAGGGAAATAATGAAAAACTTTTTAATACACTTCAAACCACTCGAATTTCGGACTACATTTTCGTCGGAGGAGAAATGCCTCGAATTTCTTGCTGCCGAAAAATGGAAAAACGGGTATGGTTGTAAAAAATGCGGCCACACAAATTTCTGTACAGGCAAATCGCCCTTTTCGCGGCGTTGCACCAAATGCAAGCACGACGAGTCGGCAACAGCGCACACCATTTTTCACAGGTGCAAAATTCCTCTGGCACATGCTTTCGAAATTGCCTACACCGTTTGTGGAAGTCCTGCCGTTTCAACCTACGAGCTTTCGCGGCAATTGCAAACCCGCCAGATGACATGCTGGAAATTCAAAAAAAAGATTGCTGAGTGTATCGAAAAGAACGGCGATTTTACGGTCATCGAAAATCCCACCAACGAGGCCGAAAAATAGTTCGCCCGACAAATTGATCACATTTTTGAGATGGCCGATAGCTCATTTTTTTTCTCCCCTACCCTGCCTTTCAAATCAAATCGAGATTAGCTTTGTGGAGATTTCAGCAATGCGAAATCGCGCACAAACCGCGTTAAATAGGGTAGATAAATCGGCTTCATCGAAAACATTATTTCTGACTTCAATCCTGAAATGCTAAATAAAAAGAAAGAACATCCGAAAGAAAAAACAGGCTTACATCCACGAAACAAACATCGCGAACGCTATAATTTCGGTGAGCTGATCAGAAGTTGCCCCGAATTGGCTCCGTTTGTCCGTTTGAATGATTACAACGATGAGTCGGTTGATTTTTCCGATCCCATGGCAGTTTTGATGCTGAATAAAGCGTTGTTGAAGCATTTTTACGAAATCGCTTATTGGGAAATTCCTTCGGGATATTTATGTCCGCCAATTCCGGGAAGAGCCGATTATATTCATCATATCGCCGGTTTGTTGGGAAGCATTAACCAGGGAGTAATTCCAGGCGGAGGTCAGGTTAAGTGCATCGATATTGGCGTAGGCGCAAATTGTATTTATCCGATCATCGGACATCAGGAATACGGGTGGTCGTTTGTTGGCTCCGATATTGACCCGGTTGCCATTAAATCGGGAACCGAAATCATTGAGATGAACGCTTCCATAACCGGAAATGTGGAACTCCGGCTACAGCCCGATGTAAACGCCATTTTCGGTGGAATTATCCGAAAGGACGAACACTTCGATCTGACCATTTGCAATCCACCGTTTCATGCTTCGTTTGAAGAAGCCCAATCGGGAACCCTTCGCAAGCTAAGCAACCTAAAAGGCAAGCGAATTTCTAAACCAACATTGAATTTTGGTGGGAAAAACAGGGAATTATGGTGCGAAGGTGGCGAAGAAAAATTCGTTCAAAAAATGATTTTCGAGAGCCGTGGCTTCCAGGCTTCCTGCCTGTGGTTTTCGATTTTGATTTCGAAACAATCCCATCTTAAAAATGCTTACGCAGAAATCAAAAATGTTGGGGCTGTCGAAATTAAGACTTTGCCGATGAGCCAGGGAAACAAAACAAGCCGGATACTTGCATGGACATTTCTAAACCAGGCACAACACAAGGATTGGCTAAATAAAAAAACTTCAGCAACATTACTCAAACCTCAATCTCCCCCACCAGATAAGTAATTGCTTTACCGCCGATTTCGACCCGGTCGCCGGACATCTTGCACGAAAGTTCACCTCCCCGTTCCGAAACCTGCTTTGCAGTTAGATGAATTTTATTGAGCCGGTGCGACCAGAATGGCGTCAAAACCGAGTGAGCTGAGCCTGTTACCGGGTCTTCGTCAATGCCAACGGCAGGCGCAAACATGCGCGACACAAAATCAACATGTTTTCCTTTGGCGGTAACAATTACCGCGTGAAACGGAATATT
>CAIYZW010000209.1 GCA_903930725.1 uncultured Bacteroidota bacterium | reverse complement strand
TTTCCTGAACCCAAAACATCAGAGTTTGAAAAACCGCCCACAAAAACAATGAAGTTGATTTCTTCCAGGTTTTCACGGCCATGTATCAGGTCGGTGATGTGAACATCTTTTACATCAAAACCCGCCAGATACATGCTCCAGACCATTTCGCGATCGCCGTTTACGCCCTTTTCGCGGATGATGGCAGCCTTGATTCCAGTCGGTTTCCGGCGTTTTTGGTCAATGCCAAATTGCGCAAACTGTCCCGAAAACTCAGCCATAAACCGGAATTTGAGCGGCTGTTTTTCATAATTATCGAAACGATCAAGCGCAAGTTCTGGTTTTGTCTGGTTTTTCTCGAAAAGATAAGAGGTTTTAAACCAAAGTTTCCTGAGCGGGTCAATCTCAAAATTTAAAACATGCGAGCGATGCGAGATGGTGAGTTTTCTCTCTTTTTGAGGTTCGCCAACCGAAAAAGCCTCAACGCCTTTGGCAGCAAGCTTTACAGTAAGATTATCCGATTTTTGGGATTGAAGAATAATTCCAGGCTTTTCGCTGAATAAAATTCTGATCAGGTCTTCTTCATCAAACCGATCTAAATTTATTGATAATCCACCGGTTAAGTTGGCAAAATTCATTTCGAGCAAAGTTGTGATAAGGCCTCCGGCAGAAATATCATGTCCTGCAAGCACCAAACCATTTTCGATCAAATTTTGGATAGCATCAAAAGCCTGCCTGAAGTAAGCCGGATCTGGAACTGAGGGCGTTTTGGTTCCGGGCGAATTTAAAATCTGGGCAAAACTACTTCCGTCTAATTCGAATCCTGATTTTGTAAAACACACGTAAATCAGCTCAGTTTCCATTTGATGAAGAATGACTGGCTTTATCACCTTTTTAATATCGGTAACTTCGCCAACTGTCGAAACAATCACGGTTCCAGGAGCCAGAACTTTTTCGCCATCAGGATATTTCTGCGTCATCGAAAGCGAATCTTTTCCTGTCGGGATATTTATTCCCAGCTTGATTGTAAATTCGCTCATGGCCTTCACAGCCCTGTAAAGACGGGCATTTTCACCTTCATTCCTGGCCGGCCACATCCAGTTTGCCGAGAGCGAAACGCCGCTCAAACCGCCTTCTATGGGCGCCCACACTAAATTTGTTAAAGCTTCGGCAACGGCCAGAACCGAGCCTTTTTCGGGATCAACCAGCGCGGCAGCAGGAGCATGGCCGATGGAAGTGGCAACACCTCTCACACCCTTATAATCAATGGCCACAACGCCTGCATTATTCAGCGGAAGCTGAATTTCGCCGGCACATTGCTGCATCGCAATTTTTCCGGTCACCGAGCGGTCAACTTTGTTGGTGAGCCAGTCTTTGCAAGCCACAGCTTCGATTTGCAAAACTGATTCGATGTATTCGCTGAGGTTTTCGATCTTATATGAAAGTTCGGGATAATGGGTTTTTACGGTTTTATCTTCGAGGATGGTTCTGGGCGGTTTTCCGAAAAAGTCCGTCAAATCCAGGTCAATCGGGTGAAGCGTGGAGTTTTGTTTTTGAAAAGTAAAACGATGGTCGCCGGTTGTTTCGCCGACCACATAAAACGGGGCACGTTCGCGTTCGGCCACTTTTTTCATCAAATCAACATCGTGGTTTTTGAACACCAAACCCATTCGTTCCTGCGATTCGTTTCCAATAATTTCTTTATCAGAAAGCGTGGGATCGCCCACAGGCAGATTCTCCATTTTGATGACAGCGCCGGTTTCTTCCACCAATTCCGAAAGGCAATTCAAATGCCCGCCAGCGCCGTGGTCGTGGATGGTGACGATGGGATTTTCGCTGGTTTCGACCATTGCGCGGATGGCGTTAAAAACCCGTTTTTGCATTTCGGGATTGGAGCGCTGCACGGCGTTAAGCTCA
>CAIYZW010000208.1 GCA_903930725.1 uncultured Bacteroidota bacterium | reverse complement strand
CCTGAAAAACCTTTTAGTCATTTTGAATAAATTTGGGTGATTTTGATGATTATAAAAAAATCCGGAAACCTGCAACAACTCTACAAAAGGGGCAATAACGAATAGCCGGATGCGTTTGAAATTAAAAAAATGAACGACATGAAAAAATTACTCCTTTTTGCAATTCTTGCTTTCTCAATAAGTGCCTTTGCACAGAGCCAACGGCCAACATTTATCATGCAAGGTACAACAACAAAGCCGACCGAAAACATCCAGCGTAAAACGGTTGATGACCTTTGGAAAACACCAAACTCCTTTTCCCAACAGATTCAGCTTAAATCCACCGACCATAAGCCACCACTGCAACGCAATGTGACCCAGATAAACGACAGCATCCACGAATTCCGGTGGGACTCCCTCACTAATGAATGGAAACTTGGTTATAAATGTATTAATATGGTTTACGATGCCCGCAATAACCAGTTAAGTTACACCTGGCAGTACCTCGAAGGCAATACCTGGGAAAATACCGGGAAAATGATCTATACCTACGACGCCAACAATAATGCGACAAGTTTCATGGGGCAATTCTGGACCAACAACGCCTGGGAGAATGCCTATCGGACCATTTACACCTACGACGCAAACAATAACATAATAAGTGTAATACCCCAATCGTGGATCGGAGGCAACTGGGAAGGTCTTTTTCAATACTACTATACTTTCGATGCAAACAATAACCTCACAAGCGATTTACTCAAATCATGGAGCAACAATACCTGGCTCGATAGTGAGAAAAACACCTACACCTACGATGCCAACAATAATATGCTTACCTGGCTCGATCAGCGGACAACTACCAGCACCCTCGACAATTTCCTGCTTAATACCTATACCTGGGATACCTACAACAATCGGTTAACCTATCTGAGACAATCCTGGAACGGAAGCTCATGGGATAATAAAAAGCTTTTCAGCTATACTTACAATGCTGCCAATAAACTAACAAATGAATTAGAGCAAGCCTGGAACGGGAATTCATGGGACAATTTTACATTAAATACCTTTGCTTATGATGCCCTCAATAACCAAATAACCAGTTTAAACCAGGAATGGACGGGCACTGCCTGGGTAAATGTTTCTCAGGAAACATCTTCTTACAACGCCAGCAACAGCATGGTAAATTTTGTACGTCAGGAATGGAATAGCATTAGCTGGGACAACATCGAACAATACATCTTAACTTACGATGCAAATAATAACATCACAAGTCAATTATTCCAGCGCTGGAACGGCACCAATTGGGAAAACATCTACCAGGGAACATACTCCTACGATGCCAACAATAACCGCACACACTATTTACAACAAGGCTGGAATGGCAGCGCCTGGATAAAATACTATCTTCGCCGCTACACCTTCGACGCCGACAATTTCACGACCAGCTATGTTTGGAAATCCTGGGACAATTCCGGCACCATAGTAACCGAATACGACAGCACATGGTATTATTTTCATACCGTTGGAATAAACGAACCAACCGTAAACACCGCAAATATTACTATTTCTCCAAACCCAAACCACGGTACGTTTACAATAAACAGCGCCACCCATATCACCGCCATCCAAATCTTCAACTTAGCCGGCGAACAGGTTTATTCCGATTTTAATTTCCACCAGCATACCTCCAACCAAATAAACCTACCCAGCCCGGCCACAGGAATCTACTTGCTAAAAGCCCAATGTGCTGGCAAAACCTTTAATCAAAAAATTGTGGTTTGGTAAGGATGTTTGCTTTGTAATAAGAAAAAAGAAAACCATTGCCAACATGCCAAACCACTGCGCTAAAATAATTTTCCAATTACAAAAAGCCATATTTTCGCCTTGCTTTTAACGAAATTTGGTTAATTTTGAAAACAATAATTTAATGGATAATTAATGATAAAGAGAAATACAAACTTGACGCTATTTACACGATATAAAAGTCCAAACACCGGAACCAGGAACCATGAACAATAAATCGAATTTCGTTTAAACTCAAATACCACTACAATGAATAAAAGATTGCAATTTATGATTTTACTGATGGCGTTAACAGTAACTTTTGCCTGTCATAAGGATAATTCCCCCGTAATCCCTTTACAGGAAGTGGCCGGATACACCTGTTTTTACGATTTAAACGGCATTAAAAGCACCGACAACAGCGGAATTACTGTTAGTCTCGAAGGCGATACGGTTTCGATAATTACCAAATCAGATGGAAGCTGGCATTTTTCGCATCTCAAACAAGGAATCTACACCATTGCCTTTAGCAAGCCAGGTTTTGGTACGATGAAAATAGTCGGAGCAAACCTTGTAGGAGGATACAGGCTTTTCGATGCCATCGCCTTATGTCCAATCCCACTATACGGCACTATCATATCCAATGTTTCGGTAAATCCCGGCAATACAGTACATATTGATGGCGATTTTACCGGGACATTGCCAATTCGCCCTTGCTGTCATTTATTTTTTGGGAAGACATCTGATGTTTTATCCGACCCCGAAAATTATCTTCAGGATCTGCCCATTTGTATCCCCGGATCGTTTGAAACTGTATTTACCGATCAGATTTTAAGAGATAAAGGATTTAATTCCGGCGATAGCGTTTATGTTGTTGCCTATCCCGATTTTTCGGTTCCAATAACCTATAACACCTGGGATGTTGCATTCTATTACGATACGTATACAAACATAAAGGTTTACCCAAATTTAGGCCCAAACAAATCAAGTACTTTAAGCTTTGTTTTGCCTTAAAATTACAGGAATACAAACACAATAAAATCCTATTGTGCCCTATGTGCCTATGTGGTAAAAATTCACCTCAATAGTCACATCGAACACAGTAGTTCAAAAAAATCAGTCGAAATCAGTCCAATCAGTTTAATCAGTGTACCATTCTAATTTGCCGGAATAGCTCCACCATTTGTCAAACTGCCTCCACCATTTGTCAAACTGCCTCCACCATTTATCAAACTACCTCCACCATTTGTCAAACTACCTCCACCATTTGTCAAACTGCCTCCACCATTTGTCAAACTGCCTCCACCATTTGTCAAACTGCCTCCACCATTTGTCATTTATTCCTCGGGTCCTCATCAACAGGCAACTTAGCCATCTTTTCAACCACCATACTCGGGAAACCAAACTCCTCATCAATCCTGCCCAGCAAAAGATAAACCCCATGTCCGCGGAAGCCATACTTTTCCAGCGATTTCGGGAAGTGAGTCGTATCAAAAAACTCCCCTTCCGCATCAATAAAAGTCCCGAAGTGCATAATCTGGTTGTGAACCGTCTTCACAAACTTGCGTGTAACCAGCTCACCAACCATACGCACCGTCTTCCCCACATTATTCATCATTCCCCGCGCCATTATCTCCCCCCTGAACTTCGTTTTCAGCAAATCAAAATACGATACCGTCACCGGAAACCCTATTAATTCTATTTCATCGTATGCATCCTCTACAACGCTGTACTCAAGCTGCGGCAGCTCAAACTTTTTCTCCTCAATCCTAAACCCACCCCGCCTGAACTCCGGCACACTTAGCATCGAACTTTGCACAACCTCCCTTTTACTCCGCCCAAAATAAAGATGCGCCTCCCAAAGCAGCCTGCTCTTCGATGTACCCGTAAACCGCAACGCCCCAACCCTGATCAACAAAATCATTTGCTCTATCCCCGGATTTGCACGCTCTACAAAATCCCGCAAATCGGTATAGTCGCCGTTGGTTTGTCGCTCCTCCACAATCCTTTGCGCCAGCTTACTTTCCAAATTTACGATGTGGATAAAGCCAACATAAATTTCATCACTATAAATTGTGGTAAGATAATCGCTCCGGTTCACGCACGGAAGCATAATCTTTGCCCCGCAACGCCGGGCCTCGTTAAAATATACCCATGTTTTATAATAACCGCCAAAATTGTTAATCACCGCCACCATAAACTCAAGCGGATAATGTG
>CAIYZW010000207.1 GCA_903930725.1 uncultured Bacteroidota bacterium | reverse complement strand
CGTTATCAAATTACGCTGCTTAAAAAAGCGTCCCAATCGACTCGGCCTTCGAAAATCAAAGCCAATCTTGCTGATCTAAAGAATTTGATGGCACTTTATCTCGAATTTAAGCCCGTAGTGAATCAGCTCGGTTTAAGTTATGAATGCTTGCGCTACTATGCCTATTCCGTTGTCAAAGCTCAGATTCATCAGGTTTCTCGCCGGGAAAAGCAGGATCGCTATCTGCATTTGATAGCTTTCATTGTCTACCAAACGCTGAAACTGCAAGACATGTTAATAGATGTCCTGCTGTTGGGCGTCCAATCTGCGGTCAATGCCACTTATAATGAACACAAGGAGACCTGTTACCAAGAAACGGAAAGCCGGAATCAGTCCGTCATACAATTGGTTGATGGCCTGCAGAACGATTTCATAAGCACCTTGGCTACGATCAAAGCCATCATTGCTGATGGTGGATTAACCGCAGATCAAAAAGTAGTGGCAATAGAGGCCGCCATTAATCGGCCAACATCCGAAAAAACCGGTGTCGAGCAGCGAATCAACGATTTCAAGGATGAACTAACCACTCTTCAGCAGCAGGGCATCGGTTACTACGACCTACTTGAAAAACGATCCCTCAAACTACAAAGCCGCGTTGCCGATATTGTGCGGCAAGCGATTTTTGATTCAAATTGCGGTAGGCCATTATTACTGGAGGCCATCGGGCATTACCAGAAAAGGTCTGGAAATATCGACAAGCAGGCACCGATTGCGTTTTTAACGCCAGAGCAACGGAGTTTGATAGTCGCTCAAGACGGCAAGTTTCGGGTCTCTCTCTATAAGGCGCTACTCTATCTTGCGGTCGCGGACGCTATCAAATCGGGCTCTCTCAACCTGCTCCATTCAGAAAAATACCGATCCCTGGATGATTATATGATCCCAAAACCCGATTGGGATGAAAATCGGGATGAATACTTGCAACGGGCAGAATTAACCGGCTATTCCGATTGTCAGGCAACGTTGCAGGCATTGTCACTGGCCGTTGATTTCCGCTATGAGGAAACCAACAGCGGCTTTATGGCCGGGGACAATCCATTCCTGACGTTTCGCAGCAACGGCACGTTCCATGTTTCAACACCCAAGCTTGACGAAGGGGATGGCGTGTCATTGGGTGGCATATTTCCGGAGCGAAAATACATCCCCTTGCTTGAAGCGTTGGCAACGGTTGATAACGCGACTGGTTTCCTCGAAGAATTTGAACATTGGCAGATGAAGCACCGGCACGCCAAACCGGCTAAGAAGGTTTTTTTCGCTGGAATCATGGCCTATGGCTGCGATATTGGCTACCGTAAACTGGCGCAAATCTCTAAGCAGATCAATGAAAATGAGTTGGATAACACGCTCAATTGGTATTTTTCGTTGGCTAACGTCCAAAGCGCGAATGACCGCATTTTACAATTCATGGATAAGATGGAGATACCTGATATTTACCGGAATCAAGCAGACCAGTTGCACACCTCCAGTGATGGGCAAAAAGTCGGGGTATCGGTTGATTCGCTCAATGCCAACTATTCTTTCAAATATTTGGGGAAAGACAAAGGCGTCAGCGTAGTGAGTTTCATTGATATGCGCCAGATGATGTGGCATTCAATGGTTATCAGCTCCGCCGAGCGGGAAGCCGCCTATGTGATTGATGGCCTGATGCACAACGATGTTATAAAAAGCGATATTCATTCAACGGATACCCATGGTTATTCAGAAGTGATATTTGCCGCCACATTTTTCCTGAACTTCACGTTTGCACCCCGCATCAAAGGAGTGGGTCACCAGAAGCTGTATGCGTTCAGGAACGGAAAAACAAAAACCACGGGGCAAGACACCCAGGGCTTTCAGCCTGATCGGTATATCAATGAGGAGATTGCTAGCGTCCAATGGGACGAAATGTTGCGGTTCATAGCAACAATTAAGTTAAAAAGAACGACGGCTTCGCAACTTTTTAGGCGACTGAATGCATACTCTAAGCAGCACCCGCTTTATAAAGCGTTGAAAGAATTTGGTAAGATTCCAAAAACTCTGTTTATCTTGAAGTATGCAGACGACCTCGAATTCAGGCAATCGATTGAGAAACAACTCAACAAAGTGGAGGGGGCGAATAAATTATCCAAGGCGATTTCACTGGGTAATGATCACGCGTTCGCTCAAGGCGAAAAAGAAGACCAGGATATTGCGGAAGGCTGCCGTCGGCTAATCAAAAATACCCTTATTTGTTGGAACTACCTTTATCTTACAAAAGAACTCGTCAAGGATAATAACGAAGAACGTAAAAAGGAACTCATGGAAGCCATCCGAAACGATTCCGTCATGCGGTGGAGCCATTTTAACTTGCAGGGGGAGTATGATTTCTCGGATGAAAAAATGATTGATTCCATCGGGTTGTAAGTTCTCAAAAAACCACCTCTAAAAGCAGCCAGAATTTGAGAGATCGAAAATCGTCTGTAAGCCTTTCTGGACAAGAGGTTAGCTAAAATCCAGTGAAACTTTAGAGCCTTTTGTTGATTAACACCCTAGACTCGCTGTGAATTTTGACGTTATGGCACCATTTTGCTTTCGGCATGAAGGAGCCACCTCAACTATAATCAGGGGCTCGAACTTTCATTAATAGGATGGTAAAAGGTCGGCACTACATCTGATTTGCTGTTGCCGTGTTGGCGGTCAGTTGGTTGGCTTGGATGCTTGGCGGCGGATGCCCGGGCAAGGTGAGTTTCAAACACTGGAAGAGT
>CAIYZW010000206.1 GCA_903930725.1 uncultured Bacteroidota bacterium | reverse complement strand
TCGGAAGCTGCGCTTATCCGGTACAGATTAAGAGTTGAAATTGAGTACTTTATAGCGCTTTACCAGATTCCCCTGCCACAGCTTGATGGATTTCATCACAAACATTACCCGGCAATCAGAGCTATTTATAAAAACTTTACACAGGAAGATGCTCAGGCTATAAAAGACATCGAAAAGACTACAAATCATGATGTTAAGGCGGTAGAATATTTTATTAAAGAAAAATTTGATGAAC
Source organism: uncultured Bacteroidota bacterium (assembly GCA_903930725.1). GTDB lineage: Bacteria > Bacteroidota > Bacteroidia > Bacteroidales > 4484-276 > CAJATL01. The sequence continues at coordinate 11,159 of CAIYZW010000206.1, read as the reverse complement.
TTGGATTCGGGCAATTTAAGGAGTTCATCCATTTTGGGCTAACCTCGCAGGACATCAATAATACTGCTGTGCCACTTGCCATGCGCGAAGCTTATCGCGCCGAATTATGGCCAAATCTTAATAATGTACTCGAGAAACTGATTATCCTTGCCAATACCTGGAAGGATGTTCCCATGCTTGCCCATACACACGGTCAACCGGCCTCACCAACAACGCTTGGCAAAGAATTGTACGTGTATGTTGACCGGCTCGAGCAACAAATTGACCTTCTGAAATCTGTTCCTTTCTCAGGAAAATTTGGTGGTGCGACCGGAAATTTCAACGCACATTTCGTTGCTTATCCAAAAGTAAACTGGGTACTTTTTGCTGACGATTTTTTAGAAGACAAATTAAAACTTCAACGCCAGCAAGTTACCACTCAAATTGAGCATTACGATAACATGGCCGCCTTTTTTGACAGCTTAAAACGCATCAACAACATTTTAACCGACCTATGCCGTGATATGTGGGCCTACATTTCGATGGACTATTTTAAACAAGTCATTAAAAAAGGTGAAGTTGGTTCATCGGCCATGCCACATAAAGTTAATCCGATTGATTTTGAAAATGCTGAAGGTAACTTTGGTTTAGCCAATGCCATGTTTGAGTTTTTCGCATCAAAACTCCCCATTTCCCGTCTTCAGCGAGACCTGACGGATTCAACGGTCACACGCAACATCGGAGTTTCGTTTGCCTACTCGAGTATCGCTTACCAGTCGCTGTTTAAAGGCTTATCCAAATTATTACTTAATGAGCAAAAACTATACGACGACCTCGATAAAAACTGGGCTGTGGTTGCTGAAGCCATTCAAACAATCCTGCGCCGTGAAGGCTATCCAAATCCTTATGAGGCATTGAAAAACCTTACCCGGAATAATGAAACGATTTCAAAAAATTCGATAATTGATTTTATCGAACAACTGGCCGTTTCGGATGAAGTTAAAACCGAATTGAAAAACATTACTCCTCACAATTATACCGGGATAAGTCCGTTCATTGGTGAATAAATTTTTATCTGGTTACTAACCGGGACTAAGAATTTTAAGTTCTAAAATTATTTTTTTGTAAAAAATCAGACTATGGATTTAACTAAAATATTAGCAATTGCTGGCAAACCAGGACTTTACAACATGGTTGCACAAACTAAAAGCGGTGTTATCGTCGAATCGTTGATTGATCAAAAACGCTTTCCTGCTTTTTCGCACGACAGGATTAGTTCACTGGCTGAAATCAGCATTTTTACCACCGATGAAGATTTGCCGTTGAAAGATGTTCTCAAAAAAGTTTTCGAAAAATATAACGGCGAACAAGCAATCAGCAATAAATCAACCAACGACCAGCTTAAATCCTTCATGGATGAAATCCTTCCAAATTATGACAAGGAACGCGTTTACGTTTCGGATATAAAGAAATTAGTGGTTTGGTATAACCTGTTGCAGGAGAATGGTTTGCTCGATTTTACCGAAGAAGAAAAAACCGAAGAGCCAACCGAAGCCACCGAAATTGAACAAACTGCCGAAACCACACCAGATACACCGGATGCAGAGGTTGTATAATTTTTCTTCCATGCTTCGAAAGTGAAATAATTCATGTACAAATCCATTTTCAGACCTGTATTCTTCTGGTTCCCACCCGAATCAGTGCATCATTTTGTTGTAAGAAGTCTGAAAATCGTTTTTAAAATTCCTTTCACTGGCTGGTTAATTAATAAATTTACTCAGGTAAACGACCATCGGCTCGAGCGCGAAGTTTTTGGGCTAAAATTTAAAAATCCGGTAGGCATTGCTGCAGGTTTCGATAAGCAGGCCGAAATTTACAATGAACTTTCAAACCTTGGTTTTGGATTTATCGAAATCGGCACCGTGACACCCAAAGGTCAAACCGGCAATCCAAAACCCCGTCTTTTCCGCTTATTTAGCGATAAAGCGCTTATCAACAGGATGGGCTTTAATAATGGTGGCGTTGCTAATGCTATCAAAAACCTGAAAAAACGCAAAACAAAAGTTATTGTTGGTGGAAACATCGGGAAAAATACACTTACACCAAACACCGAAGCCATCAACGACTATGTTTTTTGCTTTGAGCAACTTTTCGATTTTGTTGATTATTTTGTGGTAAACGTAAGCTGCCCTAACGTTTCAAACCTGCGCGAACTTCAGGATCAGGACAGCCTGATGAAGATTCTTGGAAAAATCCAACAAATCAACCTTGCCAAACCCAACCCAAAACCAATCCTGTTAAAGGTTTCGCCAGATCTCAACAACCAACAACTCGATGAGGTTATCGAAATCGTGAAGCAAACCAAAATTGATGGTGTTGTGGCCACCAATACAACCATTTCCAGAGAAAATCTCACTACTGATGCTGCGATCATCAAAAAAATTGCAAATGGCGGATTGAGCGGAAAACCAATCACAGGACGGTCAACCGAAGTAATTCGCTACCTTTCCGAAAAATCAGGGAAAGCATTTCCGATTATTGGTGTTGGTGGCATTTTTACTGCCGAAGATGCCATCGAAAAATTAGATGCCGGTGCCGATCTGGTTCAGGTTTACACGGGTTTTATTTACGAAGGGCCATTTATTGCAAAAAAAATCAATAAATCAATTCTCAAAAAAATGACCGTTTAAAATACTGTTGTTTTGACCTGTTCGGCTTTCTCTGGTTCAGTTTCCGCTATTTCCAAAAGCCGTCCCCGCAATCCAAATTTCGTTAAATTGACTGCGAAAGATTTCCAAAATGAAATTATTTATCTACTTTTGCACCCCTGAATTTACAGATAGTGGTTTTAATGCCTAATAATCACTTATTTGCAGATAAAATTTATAGATTTATTAACCCGGATGTAAAGGCGGCATCCACAACATTATTTTTAATGACAAACGATCTGGACAAGTTATTTCAGGATGAAGAAAACCTGAATGAACAAGTGGAAGAACAAAAAATGGAAGTTGAGAAACCGGAAGAAGCTGAAGAGGTAACAACTGAGCAACCTCAGGAAGAACCTGTTGCAGCCAAAGAAATCGTTGCCGAAAAAGTTGAAGAAGCAAAGGAAACGGAAATTGCAGCAAAACCGGAGCATCACAAAACCCATCGTGTACGCCAGGAATTGCCGCGTCCCGAAGATTTTGACTGGACTTCGACCGGAAAAAGGCAGGAAAATTATTCATTGGCCGAGCGTGTAAAACTCGAAGACCTTTACAACAAAACCTTTAATTCGATTGTAGAACAAGAAGTTGTTGAAGGTACAATAGTTGGAATTAACGACCGTGAAGCCGTTGTTAACATCAATTTCAAATCGGATGGGGTTATTCCAAGGGCAGAATTACGATACAATCCCAACGCAAAAATCGGCGACAAAATCGAGGTTTATGTCGAAAGCCAGGAAGATTCAAGTGGTCAGTTAATCTTATCTCACAAAAAGGCTCGTATCCTTAAATCGTGGGAAAGAGTTAATGAAGCTTTTGAAAAAGAAGAAATTATTCAAGGTTATGTTAAAAGCCGTACCAAAGGCGGACTTATTGTGGATGTTTTCGGTATCGAAGCATTCCTCCCTGGTTCACAAATTGACGTGAAACCAATCCGCGACTACGACATTTATGTTGATAAAGTAATGGAATTCAAGGTTGTTAAAATCAACCACGAATACAAAAATGTTGTTGTTTCGCATAAAGCCCTCATTGAACGCGAACTCGAGCAACAAAAAGCCGAGATTATTGCCAAACTCGAAAAAGGTCAGGTTCTCGAAGGAACTGTTAAAAATATCACTTCCTACGGTGTTTTTGTTGACCTTGGAGGCGTTGACGGTCTTATTCACATCACCGACCTATCGTGGGGAAGGATTAATCATCCTGAAGAAATCGTTGAACTCGATCAGAAAATTAAAGTTGTTATCCTCGATTTTGATGATAACAAAAAACGTATTGCACTTGGCCTCAAGCAACTTACACCTCACCCATGGGATGCTCTCGACCAAAGCCTCAAAATTGGCGACAAGGTTAAAGGAAAAGTTGTGGTTATCGCCGATTACGGCGCATTTATCGAAATCACTGTTGGCGTCGAAGGCCTGATCCACGTTTCAGAAATGTCGTGGTCACAGCATTTGCGCACCGCTCAGGACTTCCTCAAAGTTGGCGACGAAGTTGAAGCCGTTATCCTCACACTCGATCGTGAAGAACGCAAAATGTCGCTTGGCATGAAACAACTTATCCCCGATCCATGGGAAAACATTAAAGGAAGGTATCCTGTTGGTTCAAAACATAACGCTACTGTCCGTAATTTCACCAATTTTGGAATTTTTGTCGAACTCGAAGAAGGGGTTGATGGATTGATTCATATCTCCGATTTATCATGGTCGAAGAAAATAAAACACCCGGCCGAATTTACAAAGATCAACGAAGTAATTGATGTTGTGGTTTTGGATGTTGACGAAGAAAACCGCCGTTTAAGCCTTGGTCATAAACAACTCGAAGAAAATCCATGGGATGTATTCGAAAGCGTTTTTGCTGTTGGATCGGTTCATAAAGGAACTATCGCCAATTCATCAGATAAAGGCATGATTATTACCTTACCTTACGGTGTTGAAGGATTTGCTCCTACACGTCATCTCCAAAAAGATGATGGCAGCATGGCCAAAATTGATGAAGCTTTGGATTTTAAAATTATCGAGTTTTCGAAGGAAAATAAGAAAATCATCCTTTCACACTCAAGAATATCACAGGATGCTCAGAGTGCTGAAAAAGCAAAAGAAGAAGCTCAGAACAAAGCCGTACAGCGTTCGACCAAACAAGTTGTTAAAAAGATCAAGGACAATCTTGAAAAAGCAACACTTGGCGATTATGAAGGCCTTCAGCAATTGAAATCGGATATGGAACAGGAGGCCCGTGACAAACTCGAAATCTATGCCAAAAAACAAGAAGAAAAAGGCAATAAGACTAAAGAGGACGACACCACCGTGAACATTGAAGAAGGTGCTGAAGAAGTTGTTGAAGAAACAGCTGCTATCGAACCAATCGCCAAAGCAACCGAAGATGTAGCCGAAACTGTTACAGAAACTATTGAAGAAGCTCCTGCAATCGAAGAAGCTCCTGCAGTTGAAGAAGTTGTTGCTGAAGAAACAGTTGCCGTGGTTGAAGATCAAAAACCGGAAACTGAAGATGAAGCAAATAAAGAAGAAGAAAAAGCATAATTTCTAGCTGATGCTTTAAAACAAATAAAAGCTGCCTCAGATATGGGGCGGCTTTTTTTAGCTATTTTTACCATCTAAATCAACCAAATGTCATTTACAGTAACCATTCTCGGAAGCAGTTCAGCTACGCCAACGTCAAAGCGAAATCCTACGAGTCTTCTTGTTAACATGAATTATAAGTATTTTTTAGTTGATTGTGGCGAAGGCACACAAATGCAACTCAGAAAGTATAAATTTAAACTTCAGAAAATCAAACACATCTTCATAAGCCACCTTCATGGCGACCATTTTTTCGGTTTGATTGGCCTCATTTCGACACTTCATTTGTTAGGACGCGACGAAGATTTGCATATTTATGCAAATGAAAATTTAAAAGAAGTTATTGATCTCCAACTCAAAGTCTCTGGAACCGAATTAGTATTCCCACTCATTTTTCATCCTACAAACCAGAATGAACCCGAAATTATTTTTGAAGATGAACAGCATTTTGTAAAGTCGTTCCCGCTAAATCATCGTCTGCCAACAACAGGTTTTCTATTTTCAGAGAAAAAACGGACCAGGAAAATAAGAAAGGATTTTTTGAATTCAGTAGATGTGCCGGTTGAGGAAATCCCCAAAATTAAAGCCGGTTCTGATTTTATTGATAACGACGGCAAAGTATATTTAAACAAGAGTATTACTTCAAACCCACTTAACTCGCGTTCGTTTGCTTTCTGCTCCGATACTTCCTATTTTGAACCAGTTATCGAAACTATTCATCACGCGAATCTACTCTATCATGAGGCGACTTTTATGCAGGAATTAGCCGAGGTAGCCCGCGATAAATTTCATTCGACAGCTGCCGAAGCAGCCACAATAGCCAAAAAAGCCATGGTTAATGAACTCATTATCGGGCATTTTTCGGCACGATACAACAGTTTGGATGAACTGCTCTCCGAAGCCAGGGCAATTTTCCCCGCTACCAGCCTCGCCGAAGATGGAAATGAATTTAAAATTATCAGCGAAAAGTCAATTATCCAGGACAACAGGTAGCCCGGTTTTGTTTCACAACTTTTGAACTAAAAAAAACACAACAAAAAAACCCGGCATTTTGTAATACCGGGTTCAAACACAAACATTATGAAAAACAAAACTATACCCTCTTTTCTTTGATTCTTGCTTTTTTACCTCTTAATCCTCTCAGATAGAAGATTCTTGCTCTGCGAACAACCCCATGTTTATTAACAACCACCTGCTCAATAAAAGGTGTTGATACTGGGAAAATCCTTTCAACTCCAACATTGCTCGAAATTTTACGAACAGTAAAAGTTGCCGTTGACCCACTGCCTTTGCGCTGTAAAACAACTCCCTGAAAATTCTGCAGACGTTCTTTGCCGCCTTCTTTAATTTTGTAAGTTACAGTTATGGTATCGCCAGCTTTAAATGCGGGTAACTCTTTCACCTCTACCAAGCTTTCGGTGTATGTCAAAAATTCGTTCTTGCTCATTGTATTAGCTATTTAAAATTCTTAAAAAGGAGTGCAAAAGTACATTTTTTTTATTCACTTGTACAAGTTATAAATAATTTTTCTGATTAAAATTTAATACTTCTATCAGAATCAGCTTTTCAAGAGATCATATGGTTTTGATTTTGCACCAAGATTATTCGTAAACATTTGTATTCCAATACTCCCACGATTTGTCAGCCTGAATTTGCAACATCTTCAAGCCATTCATTACTTTTGCCCCCACCTGTTTGCCTTTTTTAAGAAATTGGGTTTCGGATGGATTATAGATTAAATCGTAAAGAAAATTCTTTTCGGTCAAAAAATCGTAATTGATTGGTGGCATCAGATCAACATCAGGAAACATACCGAGAGGAGTCGAATTGACGATCATAGGATAGTCCCGGATCATTTCTTTTGTTAAATCCTCATATCCAATTATTTGATGACTGCGTAGATTTCGTGAAACGATGAAATAAGGTATTTTAAGTTTCTTAAAAACATAAGCTACTGCTTCTGCTCCACCCCCGGTTCCGAGAATTAATGCACCGCTTACATTTTGGAATTCGTTTGTAGATAATAAAAAACCAATAACATCGGTGTTAAAACCTTTGAGTAAGTATTTTCCGGCGCTTCTTACAATTCTTACGGTGTTCACAGCTCCAACTTCGAAGGCGACATTATCCAAAAAATCGAGATATGGAATGATTGATTTTTTGTAAGGGATAGTCACATTAAAACCTTCAAGGTTAGGCAAAGACTCGATTAATGCTGGTAATCCGGCAAGATCACCAAGTTCAAACAAACTGTAACTACAATTTTGAACATTTTCGGACAGGAATTTTTCGCGAAAATATTTCGCTGAAAATGAATGCTGAAGGGTTTTTCCGATTAGTCCGAAATGTCTCATTTACAAACTTTCAAGTTATGTTTTAAGTTGTTCAAATTCACTGGCTGTAAAAGGTTTTATTTCATTTTTCGCTTATCGAGATAATTTTTTAGAAATGCAATTATCATTGGCAAAAGTGAGACGAAAATGATTCCGAGAATAACAATTGAGAAATTATTTTTGACAAAAGGAATACTACCAAAGAAAAATCCGCTCACGCAAAAAAGAATAACCCACAAAATGCCACCTACGATGTTGAAAAGAAAAAACCTGGTAAAAGTCATGGTGCCGACTCCGGCAACAAACGGAGCAAAAGTCCTGATAATGGGCATAAAGCGTGCTATGATGATGGTCTTTCCACCATGTTTTTCATAAAAAAGATGAGTTCTGTCAATATATTCTCTCTTTATCATCCGATAATTTTTATCATAAATTTTAGTCCCAAAAAAACGTCCGATATAATAATTGACATTATCGCCAAGAACTGCTGCTAAGATTAGCAATAACATTAAAGGCAAAAGATTAAGTGGCTCGGAGGGATTTGCAGCAATAGCTCCGGCAGCAAACAGCAATGAGTCGCCAGGAAGGAACGGCGTTACAACAAAACCGGTTTCCATAAAGATAATCGCAAACAGTATCAGGTAAGTCCAGGTACGATAATCCTGGACAATTTCCAGCAGATGCTTGTCGATATTGAGCACAAAATCAACGAAGAAGCTAATTAATTCCATGGCAAAAACTTATTTAATAATTTTAACAAAACACGAAAGCTTGGGTAGTTTATTTTCTCTGACTAATGAGACTAAATTCCTGAATTATAAAGATTTACCACTGTAAATATCTATCAATTTCAGGATTTGAATATCGTTTTGCAACTCGGGATAATAATCAAAGAGCTGGATATGATCCTGAAAATTCATCATCAAGGCAATTTCCAGGTTTTCGTAGGCTTCTTTGTTACGTCCTTTTTTTATCAAATAGCCAACAAGCCTGTAATATAGCTCGTGATTCTGTGGCTGATTTTCGATTCCCAGCATAATTATTTCGATGGCGATGGGAAGATTGTTTTCCTCGGCGTACATCGAGGAATAATCCAACCAGAGATCAGGATGCTTTGGGTCGAGTTCGACAACTTTTTCGTAGGCTTCCTTTGCACTATCAAAAAAATTACTACGATAATAATTATCAGCCAGATAGAGCCAGTTATCGGTATTCGCCGGGTCAATTTCGATGGCCTTTTTCATGTATTTAATGGCGACTTTCTGGTTTCCCAGATTATCGTTCAAAATACCAAGCCCCATCCATGCGTCGCTCAGTTCCGGGTCAAGGTCGAGGGCCTGGCGGTAATTTTTAAAAGCTTTTTCGATATCTCCCATTTTTTCGAAACACTCGCCAATATAAAAATAAGTAAGAGCTTCGGGCTCTTCCAAATCAATAGTTTCCTGGTACATTTCGATGGCTTCCTGGAATCTTTCGAGATTTGCCAGTGCATTGGCTTTATTAAAATAGGCCGACGAAAACTCAGGAACAATAGCAATCGAAAATTCGTAAGCATCAATGGCCTTTTCGTAAAGGGCAAGATTTGAATACGCAATCCCAAGGTTGAACCAGGCTATTTCGGAGTATGGATTTTTATCAAGGAATGCAGTGAAAAACTTGATGCTGTCTTCTTCTTTGCCGGTAATTTCGTAACAAAATGACAATTCGTAAATCACAGCTTGGTTTTCTGGATTGATTTCCAGCGCTTTAACCAAAAATCCAATTGCTTTTTCGTATTCATTTAAATCTTCATATTCAAAAGCAATACGGGTATAAATTTCATCTTTTTCGTCAGAATATTTTGCTGCTTTATGATACTCGGCAATGGATTGATCAAACTTTTTAAGCTTACTGAAAATTGAACCTTTTGCCAGGAATATTTCAGGATTTTGAGGTTCGAGTTTCTCGATATTATTCAATATTTCGAGAGCTTTTACCCATTTATTTACACTTGCGAGGTATTGTGCTTTCTTTAAAAGAAAAGTCACTGAGGATGGGTGCTGCCTCAAGGCATGATCAATGGCGACCCTGGCTTTTTTTGAATTGTTGCGGTCAAGATAATAATCTATAATGTCCTCAAATTCTTCGACATCGAAAAAATACAGTTTTTCCGACCTGACCATGTCGTCAAATTTGTCAACCAACTCATTTAGATCATCTCCCTCATTAAAAGGATTGAAATCTTCATTCATAAATTAACTTCTATAAAACGGGCAAAGTTATATTTTTTATTTAAAGTCAAAAGTTTTCAAAAGATAATTAATTAGTAGCTATATCATTGTTTTTCTGAATTTTATGTAGTTATTAACATCAAAATACTGATTTAAAAACCGAAAGAAAAATCAGGAATGTTAAGAAATTAAAAAGAACAATTAAATTTGCGCAAAATCAAAACTTATGACAATAATAAAATCCATTTCAGGAATAAGAGGTACCATAGGTGGCAAGCCCGGCGATGGCCTTAGTCCCATCGAAATTGTAAAATTCTCGGCTTCTTATGCTGTTTTCCTCAAAAATTACAGGAATAAAACCAGGCTTAAAGTTGTTGTTGGCCGCGATGCCCGGATTTCGGGCGATATGGTGAACCGTCTTGTAACCGGCACTTTGCTAAGCATGGGTATTGATGTACTGGATATCGGCCTCTCAACCACCCCTACCGTCGAAATTGCCGTAACTCACACCAATGCCGACGGTGGAATAATTTTAACTGCCAGCCATAATCCAAAACAATGGAATGCTTTGAAACTTCTTAACGAAAAAGGAGAGTTTTTGTCGGCAGCTGAAGGAGATGAAATCCTTAAAATAGCTGAGCACCAGAATTTTATATTTTCCGGAGTAAACGAATTGGGCAAGTTAACAACCGACGATTCATTTATTGACCTTCACATAAAAAAAGTACTCGATTTGCCACTTGTTGATGTACGAGCCATTAAAAATGCTGGCTTTCGCGTGGCTATTGATGCTGTAAATTCGACTGGCGGAATTGCTATACCAAAATTGCTAAAGGCGCTTGGCGTAGCTGAAATTGTGGAACTTTACTGCGACCCCACCGGTGAGTTTCCGCATAACCCTGAGCCACTTCCCGAACATCTAAAAGACATTTCGGAGATTGTTGTTAAAAAGCAGTGCCATCTTGGCTTTGTAGTTGATCCCGATGTTGACAGGCTCGCTATTGTCGAAGAAGATGGCAGCATGTTTGGCGAAGAATACACCCTGGTTGCTGTTGCCGATTACATTTTGAAAAACAAACCTGGCAATACGGTATCAAACCTTTCGTCAACGCGGGCCTTGCGCGATGTTACCGAAAAGGCAGGTGGCGAATATTTTGCTTCGGCAGTTGGGGAAGTAAATGTGGTTGAGATGATGAAAAAAACCGGTGCCATTATCGGGGGTGAAGGAAATGGCGGTGTTATTTATCCCGAAATCCATTACGGACGGGATGCCCTGGTTGGAATCGCGCTTTTTCTGACTTATCTGGCCAAAACAGGTAAAAAATGTTCCACACTCAGGATGCAATACCC
>CAIYZW010000205.1 GCA_903930725.1 uncultured Bacteroidota bacterium | reverse complement strand
TTTTACATGGGCGACCTTGCCTGGCACAAGCAAAACTGGCCTGACCCGGTCGCAATGATTTCGAAATTTAAGACGAAAGGTGTAAAAACCATTCTCATCACCGAGCCGTATATTTTGGAGGAATCCAGCAATTTTGAGGCACTCAGCAACGCTGGTCTTTTGGCTAAGGATAGCACCGGAGGCACATACGTGATACAGGATTTTTGGTTTGGGAAAGGTGGTTTGCTCGATATTTTCGATCCAAAAACACAGGCTTGGTTCTGGGAAAAATACAACGATCAGATAAAAACTGGGGTTGCCGGCTGGTGGGGTGACCTTGGCGAACCTGAAACCGCCCACCCCGAAATGTTTTATGCGGCAGGCTCTGGCGATGAAGTTCACAACATTTACGCACATTACTGGAACAAAATGCTTTCGGATGGATATTCCGAAAATTATCCCGACGAAAGACTTTTCCATCTCAACAGGGCCGGATTTGCCGGTTCGCAACGCTTTTCGGTTTTCCCATGGTCGGGCGATGTTTCGCGGAGCTGGCAAGGTTTGCAGGCACAGCCGCGTGCCGTGACGGGCATGACTTTAAGTGGGTTTTCGTACATGCACAGCGACCTTGGCGGTTTTGCCGGTGGCGAAAAAGATGAGGAGCTTTATCTGCGGTGGCTTCAATATGGAACTTTTAACCCGGTTTTCCGGGTTCATGGAGATGATAAAGCGCCTGTGGAACCTATCTTTTACAGCAAAGAAGCTCAGATTATCCTGAAAAAATTCATCAATCTGCGCTACCGGATGCTGCCCTACAATTATACTCTGGCCTGGCTCAATTCGACAAAAGGTACTCCAATAACAAGACCTTTGTTTTTTGATGAACCCGATAATCCGGAAGTTGCCGGAATTGACGACACCTACCTCTGGGGGCCGAATTTGCTAGTCACGGCCATTCTCGAAAAAAGTCAGAAAAGTAGGAAAACCTATCTTCCAAAAGGCAACTGGTTCGATTTTTTTACGGATGAAAAATTTGAAGGAAACCGTTGGATCGAAAAGCCTGTAAGTCTCAAAAATATTCCGGTTTTTGTCCGTGGCGGAAGTTTTATCCCAATGATCGAGCCTATACAAAACACCGAAAAATATTCGTCCGGAAACCTGATTTTACATTACTATTTCGATGAAGCCGTAAAACAATCCAGCTTTACGATGTACGAAGATGATGGAAAAACAAAAATTGCTTACGAAAAAGGGCTTTTCGAATTGCTGGATTTTAATGCAAATATTCTGGACGATCTATTGGCTTTTTCTTTTGAACGTGAGAAACACATAGTTTATGCCGGAATGCCCGACACCCGAACCATCGAACTTGTGATTCACAATATCAGCAGCCTTCCCGGTAAGATTTTGGTTGATGGTAAAGTGGTAAAAATAATCCAAGGTAAAGCCTATCAAAGATTGACAAAACCAGCAGCGTTTTATAATCCAGAAAGTAAAGTTTTAACGATAAAAATTGGTTGGGAAGCTGATAAAATTAGTGTGCAGGTTTCATGGTGAAATTTAGAACCTTGAAATCCATCTGCACCATTAATTTGTCTTTCCGAACCGTTCGTTGACCATTTTCCATCCTTCGTGGAGCATTTTCCGTCGTTCGTAGATCATTTTCCATCGTTCGTGAATCATTTTCCATTGTTCGTGAAACATTTTCCATCATTAGTGGATCATTTTCCATCGTTAGTGGATCATTTTCCATCGTTCGTGGAGCATTTTCCATCGTTAGTAGCTCATTCCGAGGTTCAATTTAATCCTTCCATGGGTGCAGAAACATCTTTGAAGTAAAATTGCTGCTTTGCAGGTTAATTTGCCCTAATATCCAATGAAAATAAGGTAATAAGGTTTGGGAATAGGGTGTTTTGACTGTTGCACTGAGGTTTAATCCCATAAAGTAAGTTTTCCCTTTTTCAT
>CAIYZW010000204.1 GCA_903930725.1 uncultured Bacteroidota bacterium | reverse complement strand
ATCAATATTAAGGTCTTTGCAGATTTTTTGGGCAGTGAACTTTTTTATTTCGTTATGCCTGGGAATTGTCGAAATTTTACCATTTGATGGTTATAAAACAAGCTATGGTTGCTTCCTTCACGAAGCTGGTAGCAACCATTTTTTAAAAGGTGTTGAATAAGTTTGACCCTTTTCATCCGGCAATTGACAAAGGTTCCCTGTAACTCTTAAGGCCTTGAATAATATTTTTTTGTGATAGAATCTTGTTGGTTTCCAAGACCATTTTCAATGCCTCCTGAAGGTTTGATCTGGCTTCATCGAGAGTTTCGCCCTGGGTATTTACACCTGTAATTTCTTCAACAAAAGCTGAATAGCCACCTTCAGGGTCTTCAACGAAAACGGCCGTAAACGAAAAATTGTCCTTTTTCATGATTTTGAAATTATATTCACAAAGATAAAACAATAAGTTAGGTCAGGAAATTTTTACTGCGAGAATTCCAGGTAATTTGTTCGAAAGTACTTGATTTATACGATTTTATACTTGAACTTAACCCTTTTTCCGGAAGATTTAGCTTTTGAATAATTTCTTGCAATACTTCAATTACCCAGATACTTCTCTATTTTCTCCATCAATGCCTGCTTTTTTATTGGTTTTGAGACGTAATCGTTGCAACCCGCTTCGAAGGCTTTTTTGTTGTCGCCGGGCATTACATAAGCTGTTTGGGCAATGATCGGAATATCAGGGAATAACTTTTTTATTTCTACTGTAGCCTCAAATCCGGTCATCCGGGGCATCTTTAAATCCATCAGTATTAAATCAATATTGGCCACAGAATGGCAGATTTCTATCGCTTCGATCCCATCAAAAGCCCTGAGTACCGTTGCTGAAGCATTGGTTAGTATAACTTCGAGCAATTCAAAATTCGAATCTTCATCCTCGGCAATCAGAATAGTTTTACCTGCAAGATTTGCATGGGGTTTTGCAATTACCTTTTCAGCAATCACAGGCTCCTCACCGGTTGTTTTGTCGTAAGGAATTGTAAAATAAAAAGTTGAGCCTTCGCCAACCTTCGATGTAACCCTAATTTTTCCACCGAGGTGTTCGGTTAGTTTTTTGGCCATGGATAAACCAATTCCAGTGCCACCATAATTGCGTGTGTGCGAATCGTCGCCTTGTCTGAAAATCTCAAAAATGATTTCCTGCGACTCATTGGGAATGCCAATCCCTGTATCTTTAACATAAAACTCGAGGAATGGAATAGCTGAATTGGGAATTTTGTGATAGCCAAATTCGACAAAACCTTCATTAGTAAATTTAAGTGCATTTTTCAGGAGGTTCATAAAAACCTGTTTTAGCTTTCGTGGATCGCTAAAAACCAACAGGTCGTTATCATACAAAAGCTGGTTAAAAAGAACCGTAATATCATCTTTACCCATCTTTTGCTGCTCCGAAGCAATCATTTCGTAGATTTCGTTAAGTAAAGGGGTAAGCAGGAAATATTCTTTCTTTTCTTTGAGCTGCCCGCTTTCGAGTACCGTAATATCAAAAATATCTTCGATCATTTCGAGCAGGTGCTCGCCGCTGTTTTTTATGATTTTGGCAAATTCGATAACATTATCCATCGGTAATTCTTCGCTGATGAGTTCCGAAAAGCCGATTACGGCGTTTAGCGGAGTTCGCAGTTCATGCGACATTGTTGCAAGAAATGTTGATTTTAAACGGTCGGCTTCCTGGGCAAGAATTAATGCATCCTTTAAATCCTGCTCAGTTTTTTTGCGCTCAATGGCTACACTGATCTGTGAAGCAACAAATTCGAGCATTTTCTGATCTTCAAAACTATAAGCGTTAATGTCGTCATAGCTTTGTACCACGATGGCTCCGGTAACTTTACCTTTTACTTCAAGGGGCACACCAAGCCAAACCTTCGATTTTGATCCTATACTTTCAACGGTACCTGCTGATTCTAATCGTTCGATATCATCACTTGTGGCAAGACACGATTTCCCGGTTTTAATAACATAGGCAGTCATGGTTTTTCCGGCAGGAAAACTGGTATATCTGTCGTTTTTATCAACATAATAGGGCAGGGTAATTGCGTCGGCCTCCTCGTCGTAAAAAGCAACAAAGAAGTTTGTGGTATCTATTAACGTTCCAATTTCATCTTTTATAAACGCCATCAGATAATCGAGGTTTGTGGCCGAAAGAGATGCATTGGAAATGTTGAAGATGATTTTTTGCATTTTTTCGATTCGCTTGCGCCCGGTAATATCCAGAATTATTCCGTGCCACATTGTACCACCATCTGCCAGACGTTCAGGAAGGGCATCGCACATACGCCAGCGCAAGCCTTGTTTTGGTAAAACAACCCTGAATTCGCTGTGGTAAGGTTCGAGTGTTTGCGCCGAGTGAAGAATGGATTCTGTGATATACTGGATGTCCTCGGGATGTAACCGGTTGAAAACCTGCGTGGCATCGAGTTGCACACTTTCGGGGGTAACTTCATAAATGTCTTCTAAACCCGAACTGGCATAAGGAAAACATGAACGCCCGTCGGGGTATAGCTGGTATTGATAGATTACGCCAGGCACTTGTTTCGACAACTTGGCCAATAAATCGTGGCTTTGCTGTATTTTTTCTTCGTTTTGTTTGCGTTCGGTAATATCCTGAACGGTCCCGATTAATGAGATGATATTTCCATTGATGTCAAAATCCGGTTTACCCAAGCCGTAAACCCATCTGGTTTGGTTGTCAGATTTTCGGATAATCCGGTATTCCTTATTAAATTGTTTTTGTTGATGAATAACTTCTGTCATTAAATGGTCTTTCATCATTGCAATGTCATCAGGATGAACGATGTCTAACCAGCCTTGCATGCTCCGGAGGTAGCTTTGGTTTATCCCGAAAATTTCGTCGAGAACTTCTGATGATTCCCAAAAACCAGTGCAGAAATTGGTTTTGTAGGAGCCAACAAATGTTGCGCGTTGTGATTCCTTGAAAAAGTATTCACTTTCGCGCAATGCATTTTCGACTTTTTTTCGTTCGGCAAGTTCTTTTTCGAGTGCTTCGGTGCGCTCCTGAACGAGCTTTTCGAGCCATTCTTTTTCGTCAAGTTTGCGGTCTTCGGCTTCTTTGATGCGAAGCATTGCCTTTACCTGAGCCGTAAATTCTGATTCATCCACCGGCTTTGCAAGAAAAGCATCAGCGCCGGACTCAAGCGCCCGTATACGGCTTTCTTTGTCGGTGCGGGCAGCCGTAATCATCACCACCGGAATATGCTTTATCGAATCGTTGGCTTTAATTATCTTACAAACTTCGTAACCATCCATTATGGGCATTACAATGTCGAGGAGTACAAGGTCGGGTTTTTCGTTTAAACACTTTTCGATGCCTTCGATGCCTGATAGTGCGGTAGTTACCTTTGCGTAGGGAAATATTTCGCTAAAGAGTGCTTTCAAAACCACCAGGTTATCCTGATTGTCGTCAATTGCCAATATTTTAACCGGATTATTTTCCATAAAGCCATTCATTAATCTGTTTTTCAAAAATATCGTTATCAATAGGCTTTGAAATATAGCCATCAAAACCATGTTCAAGCAGGTTTTCACGGTCACCTTTCATGGCGCGTGCGGTGAGGGCAATAATTGGTACATTCTGAAGGCGGTTATCTTTTCTTAACTCATTAAAAACGGTTAAACCATCCATGCCGGGCAGTGAAATATCGAGCAGGATAAGATCGGGAACAAATTCTCTGGCTATTTGCAATCCGCATGGTCCGTCGGGTGCATCGGTAACAACAAAATGGTTTGCCAATAATGCTTTTACACTTGCCAGGTTATCGGGGTTATCTTCGATATGGAGGATGTGGGCTTTCCCCGGTTTTGGCAAACGAATTGGCTCTTCTTCCTTGTTTCCGGTGGTTTCTTTAGGAGGAGATGTAACCATGTTCCGGATATTTGTGAGCAGTTCACTCCGGCTGATGTCGCCTTTTTGGATAAGTTGATGAATATTGTTTTCGTACAGAAAGCTCAACTCCTGTTT
>CAIYZW010000203.1 GCA_903930725.1 uncultured Bacteroidota bacterium | reverse complement strand
TCACAAATCACAAAAATCAAATCACAAAAAAAAAGCTAACACGCAGGTGGTAAGGGAAATTGAAATATCACTGAAATCATCCTAAAATAAATCTCCATGATCTCTGTGCCTCCGTGGTAAATTTTAATCTACTAAAATTGAAAGCATTTTTCCTGAAATATCATATCGAAATTCTTGTCTTTCTGGCTGTTGGACTATTTTTTGCTACCAGGAATCCAAATTCGCCTTATGATAAAACGATAGGCAGCGACGGAAAAGGTTATTACGCTTATCTCCCGGCAATTTTCATCCACAACAGTTTTGATTATGCTTTTGTCGAAGATTACGAGCACAAATATTACCAGGCCGGCGATGATTTTTTTGATTTCAGAATTGATGTTGACGGAAAAACCGCCAATAAATACTTTCCCGGAGTTGCCATTTTATGGCTACCGTTTTTTTTTCTGGCGCATTTTTTCAGCCACTTGACTTCCTTCGCACCTGATGGTTACTCTCTGCCTTACCAGATTTCGATAGGTTTGGCCGCCATTTTTTATTTGTGGCTTGGATTGAAGGTTTTGAGATTGATTTTGCGAAGATTCCAGATTTCAGAAAGCATTGTTTTTATTACTATTTGGGCATTATTTTTTGGGACAAATCTTTACTATTACACCATCGAGGAGCCTTCGTTTACGCATGTTTACAGCTTTGCGCTGATAAATATTTTTATCCTTTCTATCTTCAAAAACAAGTCAAAAGTCACATTAAAGAGGCTTTTCGTTTTGGCAGTTAGCCTGGCTTTGATTTTGATTATCAGACCGATAAATGGCCTAATTATTTTGATAATTCCTTTTGTTGCTGGCTCTATTGATGAATTTGGGAAATTTATCTCTGATATCTTAAGAAATTACAGAAAGCTCTTTTTACCAATATTCGCTGGCATTTTAATAAGCTCAATTGTCCCTGTTTTGTGGAAAATTCAAACCGGAGAGTGGTTGCTTTACACATATGGCAACGAAGGTTTCGACTTTTTGAAACCTCATTTTCTGGGTGTTTTATTTAGTTTTCACAATGGCTGGTTTGTTTACACGCCGCTCGCTTTTTTCTCAATTTTTGGAATCATCCCGCTTTTTAATCATAACCGTTTCCGCGCTTTTTGGCTGATGATATTTTTTACTATTGTGATTTATTTTATTTCAAGCTGGTCGGTTTGGTGGTATGGTGAGGCATTTGGTTTCCGCCCAATGATAGAGTTTAGCTTCATCCTGGCAATATTGCTGGCTTTTCTTTTAGAAAATACTCAAAAAACCAAACTGTTTTTTTGGGGAATACAAAGCCTGTTAATTTTAATTGTCGTCTTTAACCTCTTCAAAACCTGGCAGTTTAAAAATGGCATTTTACCCGCAAAGCACCTGAGTAGCGAAACCTATTTCGGGAATTTTTTCTCCACTTTACCTAAAGCCAAAGTTTTTCTGGATGACAACCAAATAATTCAGAAGTCCTTTTTTACAGATATGGAAACCGACCCAAACTGGCTAAATTATACCTCAGCGTCAGATGAAAACGCTCATTCTGGAAGGTTTTCATCCAAAATTGATTCGGCAAATATTTACAGCATCGGCTTCCGAAAAGACATTTCGGAAGTTTGCAACAGCCAAATTGGGGAAATTATGGTTTCTGCAATGGTTTTTTCGGCAACTAAAACAACCTCTGCGCAATTGGTTATTGATTTTCTGGATTCCGAAAACCAAAGTATTGATTATCAGTGCCTCTACCTCAACGAATTTTTGCCGCAAAAAAAATGGACTAAAATCGAATTTTTAGTCAGGATTCCTGAAAACTTCAAAGCAGGAAGTCAGATAGCAGCCTACTTTTGGAATCCGGCAAAAAGTGAGACTGTTTTTGTG
>CAIYZW010000202.1 GCA_903930725.1 uncultured Bacteroidota bacterium | reverse complement strand
ATTCGTCCCGGAAGAGTCATTCCCCGAAAACAAAGGCCAAAAAAATCTTACTCAATGAATTACAAACGATTATGACTCTTTCTTAACTAAACGACATTGAATTACAATTGTTTAAAGTGTCTTAAAGAATTAAGATCACCATTTTTTTTAAAGCGTTCAAAAATAGTAAAAATTGGTTGTATCCAAAATTGCTTTTTACGATTTTAGAAATTTTATAAGTTGTTGAGGTAGGCGAATATGTTTTAATACCGGGAAAATATTACAAAAAAAAGGTTTCACCTTTCGAAAAAGATGAAACCTTTTAAAATTTATTAACCTGCAGGCTATTCGGTTTTTAGGCCACACTCTGCCGATTGAAGAATTTCTTTGCTTTCTTCGTTATAAACAAAAGCAATGATGTTGCAGTGTTTTGTTACCCACGCAGGATCAATCACATAAAAATATTCCTTTGCATAAATCTTGTTAGCCTCGATTGTGCCGGAAGCCGAAATGTTTTCGCCAAAAGTGGTGTTAACAGCGCCGCGAAGCAAATTCCGGTGAACATAATCTTCCCAGTCAGGCGAGGGGCCAACATCGGGGTTGTTGTTTTTTTGTGGCGAAACAATGCTGTCTTCGGCAATATAAACACATAGCTTAAACACACCGGATAATTGTTCTGTAAATTCGGTTTTTACCTGTATTCTCAATGTGTTCAGGTTTGGGTAAAAGGCATTTTTAAGGCTGAGGTTGGCTACATTAGGTTTTGCCAGCTCAAAATTTACAGCGCTCTGCCAGTTATCGGGATTAAGTTGTACAGCCCCCCCAAACTTCACCCTGTTTATCAAGGCATTTGGATTAACAAACACCTGAAAAGCGTTGTAAAGTTCTTCACCAGTTACAGATGTGAGGTCATCTGTGTACAACGAAGCAGGATTTGGATCGGGGGTAGCATAATAACCGGCATGAACGCTGTAAATTATAAGTTTATGGTCGAGTGTTGAGGCAAATTCGTGAGCCATAATGGCGGCTTCGGGGCAGTTAACGCATAAGTGACCGGTAAAATCTTCAAGCAAAACCTGCTTTTCGGTCACGTTAACCGAATCAATAAAATAAACGGTGTCGGTAAGATTTACCGGAATATCCTGTTTGTCAATTACAAGCAGGGGTTTATCAATTTTATCACAAGCCATCCAGCCAAAACCGGATAAAACAAAAATCAGCAAAATGATCGAATTTTTATATTTCATTGTTGATGAGATTTTAATTAAAACGAACTTGTTAAAGTAAAAGTTAGCCCGGTCGAAGCCGGCACATAGCGGCAAACACCGCCCACGCACAAAAGGCCTTCGCGCTGGCGGCCATAACGCACCGAAAAGCGGTTGGAACCTTCGTTATATCCAAACGATAAATTATAATAATGAATCTGTTTATCGCTTACAGGATTTCCATAATTAAATTCGTCTTGTACCGAGAAAAACCAGGTTGGCGAAACATTATATTCAAGCATTAATGCTGCCCAGTCGCCATCATCTTCTTTCGTAAAAAGGCCCTGCAATTCTGTTCGCAGTGAGTTTTTAGCATCAAATTTATAGGTAAGATCGAGCACAGCAATTTTTGCATGAACGATATTTATATCATCAAAAATGTCATCCTCAATTACGTTCTTGTTGTAGGTTTGGTTGTAGTATGCCAGTTTTGCTTTAACCTTTGTGTTGAATTTTTTTTCTAACATGATGTTAAAATCTTCGTAGTAAGGTAGGTCGCCAATGGAGAAGAATTTTGTTTTATAGCCATCCGTTCCGGTCGAATCAACGGGTATTCCAGCCGAAACCTGGTCTTTTCGAATGGATCTTGCAAGCGAATAATTTATGGTAATATTTGTCCCATATTTTCCCCCCAAAGTTGAATTTTTTGCAAGATTATAGGCTATTTGCCATTGCAAGCCAAATTCGCCATTTTGCTTGGTGGCGTAGGGATAAACGGTGGCAAGGCTGTACGGATGTTCCTTTGTAATTGCCGGTAAATAATTAATGTCGAGCATTGGTGGATTGCCACTTTCGGTAAGCTTTGATTTATAGCTCATGTTATCAATCCATTTTGTGGCCAGAAACAAGCCGAGGCCTTTAGTCGAATAGGAGAGTGTTGAATAAATGGCGCTTCCTTTTTTGTAAATATAATTGTTGGTAGCATTGGGGTCGTTGCCTTTCTGGGCGTATTCGACGTAAAAATTAAAACCACCGTTGGCAATGTTTGCCCGCGCAGCCCACGAACCAACGTTGTAAGGTAAATTATACTGATAGGTTGTGCGTTGGTTCCACTCCGAAGTGTCGCCCAATTCGTTAATCACGATATATGCCGAATCGCGGCTGAAGGTTTTGTTCGGGACTTTTTCGTAACGGCTTACAAAGCTGCCGCCCAAATCAATTTTGGTTTTCGATTCGGCTAATCCTTCAAACATATCATTCAGAAAGAAGTCGCCATCAAGGCCGCGTACGATGCCGCGGTTGCTGTTTTCGTAAGGTTCCCAGAAGTAGCGCTGTGTTCCGACTAATCCTTTTAGCATCACACCTTTGATGGGTGAAAAATGTGCATTAAAGCCATAAATATTATTATCGTAGCCCAGTGTCCATTCTTCCCAACTTCTTAAAACTAGACCGCTGCCAAATTGCTCATAAAAATGGCCGGCGGTCATTTCGAGGGTTCCAACCTTATATTTTGCAAACCAGTATGGCACACCAAAACCTTCGTAGCGTGGGTCGAAGCCAAGCATGGGGTTCATAAATCCTTCGAGGCGCATCCCGGCGGTAAAATCGCCGTTGGAATAAATAAAATTTGCAAAACCGTTCATCCCGAATTTTTTGTAATTCAGGCTCGAATCGCTGATTCCTAATTTTGAATCTTCGCTGTAATATTGGGCATCAACCTGGATATTTCCGGTTACTTTTCCACCGCTCAGGATGTCCTGCGAAAACCCAAAAACAGGCAGCAAAGCCAATATCAGCAACAGTTTGACGAAAATATTTCTTTTCAATTTTTCAGTTATTTAATTTAACAATCCAAAATTTAAGTCTGCAATTACTTAGCCTTGAGGGCTTTTTTTACAATTTCGAGATATTCGGCTTCATCGCCTTCGAGGTAGCCAACATGTTGCCAAACCACTTCGCCCTTGCCGTTTACGATAAAAGTATGTGGCGGAACATTTACGTTCATTGCCCGTTTAAACTCACCGTTTTCGTCGAGCAGGACTTCAAAATCCCAACCTTTGCCATTAACCAGCGGAAGCACGCTTTTGCTCGATCGCGAATTATCAATCGAAACGGCGTACATTTTTACACCTGTTTCTTTAATCCAATCGGCATAAACATCGCTGATGGCGTCGTGTTCTTTCATGCAGGGTTTGCACCAGGTAGCCCAAAAAGTGATTATTACAGGTTTGCCATTGTTGGCGATACTTTTGGTGTTGAAAGGTTCGCCTTTGACGTTTTTAATGTCAACGGAGGGCAGGTTAAACAGCGTTTTGATTTCGCTTTGCGAAAATGCTGTTGTAAAGATAAACAGTGAAAAAGCAGCTAAAAATAATTTTTTCATAACCGAATTATTTAATCAAATTAATTTGTAAAGATGGGCAAAAGTATGGCATTTTTTCGTGATCGAAAATCACAAAATATAGGTTTCTAATAATTTAGATTCGTTCGAAGGGTGAAGCTCGATTTCGTTTACCAGGTTGGGGATGAGCAAACATTCGCCCATTTTAAGATTTACCAGGCCACCGTTGTATTTTACATCGAACGAACCATTTACGCAGGTGTAAATCACAAACGAATCGAGTTCTTCGTAATTTTTTGAAAGGGGCTTGTCGAGGTGCAGCATGTTGGTTGTAAAAAACGGCTGGTTTACCACTTCGATGCTTTTATTTTTGATGGCAGGATAGGCCGAGCGGTAACTTTCGTAAACATTAAAATCAATGGCATCAAGGGCCTCGGTGGTGTGCAACTGGCGCGAATTGCCTTTGTCATCGAGCCTGTCCCAGTCGTAGATGCGGTAAGTGGTGTCGGAGGTTTGCTGTATTTCGGCCAAAAGAATTCCCGGGCCGAGGGCATGGACGCGGCCTGCCGGAATAAAGAAAACATCGCCGGCGCTAACTTTCTCCACATTTAAAATATCTTTAAGTTTTTTACTTTCGAGGTGGCCGAGATAGGTTTTTTGCGTGATTTTTTGGTTGAATCCCGTGATAAGCTCTGAGCCTTTGTCGGCGCTGATGATGTACCACATTTCGGTTTTGCCGTTGCCGATGCCGCGTTTTTGGGCCAAAAAGTCGTCGGGATGAACCTGGATGGACAAATAATCGTTGGCATCAATAAATTTTACGAGTATCGGAAATTCGTTCTGATACTTTTCGTAAACCTTGCCACCAACCAGGTCGTCCATGTAAATTTCGACCAATTCGTTCAACTCGTTGCCTTCCAGAAAACCGTTAGCTACAACAGTTTCGTTGCCACCAACACCCGAAAGCACCCAGGCTTCGCCACAGTTGGGCAGTGCGCCAAAATCCATGTCAAGCACACTTTTAATCTTTTGGCCACCCCAGATTTTATCTCTGAAAAGCGGTGCAAACTTCATCGGATAGAGTTTATTCATCGTTTTTATGTTTTAACTTTATGGCCCGAAATTACTTTTTTTTCATTTATCGCAAAATCAAGACTACATGAATTCCGATAAGAAGCTTTTAAACGAATTAATTGCTTTACGCAAAGATTTGCATCAGCACCCGGAACTTTCTGGTAAAGAATATCATACCAGCGAAAAATTGGCCGGATTCGTTGCTTCAAACCAGCCGGATGAAATAATTACAAAGCTTGGCGGAACCGGTTTTGCTGCTGTTTTTGAAGGGAAAATGCCT
The DNA here is from genome assembly GCA_903930725.1 of uncultured Bacteroidota bacterium. Lineage (GTDB taxonomy): Bacteria > Bacteroidota > Bacteroidia > Bacteroidales > 4484-276 > CAJATL01. The sequence goes on along the minus strand of CAIYZW010000202.1, from coordinate 705 downwards.
GGAAAAACCCTTTTGTTCAGGGCAGAAATGGATGCTTTGCCCATTACCGAAATTAACTATTTTGGGCATAAATCGGCTTTCGCCGGAATTTCGCACAAATGCGGCCACGACGGCCATGCCACGATTCTGGCAGGACTTTCCCGAATTTTGAATGAAAACCCAATAAAATCGGGCAAAGTCATCCTCCTTTTCCAGCCTTCCGAAGAAACTGGAAATGGCGCAAAAGCTATTTTGTCGGATGAAAAATTTGAACAGATAAAGCCTGATTTTGTTTTTGCGCTACACAATTTACCGGGGTTCCCGCTTAACCAAATAATCGTTGGAGACAAGCATTTTGCAGCAGCTTCCAAAGGAATGATTGTAAAATTATTTGGTAAGACGGCGCATGCTGCCTATCCCGAAAGTGGCATCAGCCCTGCCCTGGCAATGGCCGAAATAATCCGTGGTTTTGTTCAGCTTTCGTTGGAAAAGCAAGGTTTCGAAGATTTTGTGCTTCTCACGATCATTCATTCAAGGCTGGGTGAAATTGCTTTTGGAACAAGTCCGGGCTATGCCGAAATTATGGCCACTTTGCGAAGTTTCAGCAACAGCGATATGGAAATTCTTACCCAAAAAGCAATTAAAATTGTTGAGGAAACCACCGACAAATATGGCTTATCCGAAAAAATAAGTTTTACAGATGAATTTCCGGCAACGGTAAACCAT
>CAIYZW010000201.1 GCA_903930725.1 uncultured Bacteroidota bacterium | reverse complement strand
TGGTGTCCAGGTTGTTTATGGCGATCTGAGGAATAAAGAAGAGCTATCGCGTACACTTCATGGCGTAACTACGGTTATCTCAACCGTTTCGTCAATGCCGTTTTCTTTCAAACCAGGCGAAAACGATATTCATCTGGTGGATGAAATGGGGGTGATCAATCTGATTGATGCTTCAAAATCGGCCGGTGTAATACACTTTATCTATACATCATTTTCTAAAAATATAGACCTGGATTTTCCTTTGCGAAATGCAAAAAGGAAAGTTGAAAAGCATCTTCAAAACAGCGGCCTCACATACACCATCCTACGTCCGGGTTGTTTTATGGAAGTCTGGCTTACGGCGGCTGTGGGATTTGATGCCCTTAACGGCAAAGTAAATCTCTGCGGAGCCGGCACAAATCCTTTAGCCTACATTGCGATAAAAGATGTTGCAAAGTTTTCTGTTGGAAGCATTTCCAATCCGGCTTCAACTAATGCGATCCTCGAACTGGGAGGGCCTCAGAATATTTCGCAGTTGGATGCCGTAAAGATTTTTGAAGAGGTTCTTAACACGAAAATCGAGGTGAACCATATTCCCGAGGAAGGGCTTCAGGCGGGGCTAAACAGTGGTGCCGACGATATGCAGAAATCCTTTTCGGGATTGATGTTGTGCGTTGCAGCCGGAGATCGAATTGACATGACTGAACTTTATAAAACCTTCCGTGTTGAGCCGATATTAGTGAAGGATTTTGTTAAAGCCGTTTCAAAAGCATAAAGTGCACAAAATTGGATAATAAGGCCACTCCGGATTTCGGCATTTTCAGGATTGCCTATTTTTGGGGTGGGCTTTTTTTTGAATTTGCTGTTTTTCGCCAAAACAGTCAACTGTGGCCAAAACATTACCGATTAACAAGTTTTAACTACCAAATATCAATTTAAACTTGACAATACATATTTAAGATTCTACATTTGTTCTGCCTTTAAGAAGTTGGATAAGTTGGGTTGTATTTTTAATCACTTTTGGGTATAATTCCCCGCCGCTTGCTGCGAATTTGCTTTGTGCGGCTGGTGTTTTGATACTCCGTCCGCTTGCGGCGGAGTGGTTCATTCGTTTTTTAAATCAATAAATTTATGAAGAAAAATTTTACAAGTGCAATTAAAACAGCAATGTTTGTTTTACTTACCACTATTGCATTTGCTTTGCAAAGTAAAGCGCAACCTACGCTCATGACCGAGAGTTTTGAAAACGGCGGCGCTGTTCCCACAGGATGGGCAACCGAAGTTGTTTCGGGCGGAAACACCATTTCATTTGAAACTGGGACAACCTGGCCTACCGGGTATGCGCCTTACGACGGCAGTTATTTGGCAAAATTCAACTCTTTTAGCCTCAACGGTGGCATTAACAGGTTGAAGCGAACAACTCCAATTTCGACCGTTGATTATACTGATGTTTCAGTAAACTTTGCATGGCTTGAAAGTTATGGATATGCCGGAGTACTTGACAAGGTTGAAGTTCAGTGGTCAACCGATGGGGCAAACTGGAACACGGCAGGAAGTTTTTATCGTTACAACACCATTCAAGATTGGAAGTTTAAAAACCAGCCATTACCAGCAGAAGCCCAGGGACAAAGTACGCTTTACATTGCCTTTTTGTTTACGTCGGCTTATGGCAACGATTGCTATCTCGATTTAGCCCATATCACGGCATCAATTAAGCCACCTCCCGGAACGATAACTGTTGGAAACGGAACAGTTGGCTGCAATTATCCTTATACCACCTATTGGATGGGCGGCAGAACGCAGTTGCTTTACACCGCTGAACAATTGGCGGCAGCCGGAGCATCTGCCGGAATAATCAACAGCATCGGTTTTAATGTTTATTCTGTTAATTATAGTGTAATGAACGGATTTAATATAAAAATAGGTAACTCGGCATCAAACATACTCACAGGCTGGGAAACCAACGGTATGCAGAACTGCTATTCCAACAATTATTCCGTTCCCGGCAATGGCTGGCAAATGATTAACCTCCAAAACCCGTTTTTTTATGATGGCTCAAATCTGATAGTTGAATTCTGCTATGCTAATCCTGATTATTCTTATTACTCTTATGTTTATGGGACCACAGCGCCCGTAGATCAGATAAGAACTTACTGGATGGATGGAATTGATGGTTGTTCTTATGAAGGAGGAAATTATTACGGGTACAGTGGTTTGCCAAACTTAGCGCTCATTATTGACACTTCTTTGGGTTCGCTTTCGGGCATGCTAACCGATTGTTATGGCGGCGTTATCGAAAATGCCGAGGTTTCGTGTGGCAACGCCGTTACCAACACCAACTCCGACGGCTGGTACTCCTTAAATAATATCCCCGCCGGGTATTATACAGTATTTTTTACCAAAACAGGCTACATTCAGGGCACTGCCGAAGTTACAATAACTACCGACCAGACCACCTATCAGGATTTTTGTCTGAACCCGGAGCCGGGCTACATTGCCGGATTTGTTACCAGTGCCGCAACCGGTAATCCTATTGTCGGAGCCAAAATTACTGTCGGGACTTCATCGGCTTTGTCAACAGGACCTGACGGTTATTATTGGGTGGCTGTTTCGCCATTAGGAACGTATGATGCCACCGCAAGCAAACCAGGCTTTGATGATTTAACGGCAGGGCCATACACTTTTACATCTTATGGATTTAACTGGCAAGAATTTGCTATGCTCGAAACCCCCAATCCTCCTGAAAATGCAGTTGCTACCTTAGACTTTACCCAAACAGAAGCCGATATAAGTTGGGAAATCCCAAAGGGCGACTACGAATTGCTGTTTGATGATGGCAACTATGAAAATTTTTATGTCTGGTCGGACGAAGGCAATTTGAACGCGGTTAAATTTACGCCGGTGTCGTATCCGGCAACGGTGAACGGCGGCAAAATAAACATTGGCGATCCGGATAATTACCCCGAAGGCAGCAACCCGTTTGTTACAATGCAGATTTCGATTTACGATGCTACCGGCCCCGGTGGAACCCCCGGAAATGAGATTGGTGTTCCGCTTGATTTTACACCAATAAATTTTGGATGGAATGATTTTACACTCAGTTCGCCGGTTACAATTACAGGTGGTAATTTTTTCATTGTTCAAAAACAGGGTGGAAATTATCCGGATTGCGCCGGAGTTGCCGTTGATCAATCAACAACCCAAGCCAGAAGTTACCAGCGGTTTATAACCGTTGGCGGCATTTGGGGAGTAGCGACAGGAAATTTACTCATCCGGGCTTTAATGCATGGCGCCAACGGGCCTATACCTGCTTTGGATAATTCCAAATTCGTTTCCGGTTATCAGGTTTCACGCCTGATACAGGGTGAGGAGGACACTCCTGAATTATGGAATTACGTTGGCAACAACAATTCTCAGGTTATTTTTGACTATTCATGGCCTGACTTGCCATGCAATTATTACCGCTGGGCTGTACAAGCCGAATATCCGGGCAACCGCCTGAGTAATCCTGTTTTCTCGAATGTTATAAATAAATGCCTGCCAATTGATGTTACTGTTTATGTTGGTCTGGATTGTCCGGGACAGAATCCTGCCGGCACGGTGGTCAGGCTCGACAACACAACCTACCCCGCATCTTATCAGGCAACCATGGATGTTACAGGAATGTTATTTTTTTCGGGGATAGATTACGGAACTTACAACCTTACGGTGATGCAGTTTGGCTACGCAACCAATATTCAAAATTCAATCTTCATCGCAACCAGCACAACTTTCGATGTTCTTTTGCAGGAAGAAAAGTTTCCTCCAACAAACTTACAGGTTGACGAAAAAAGTTTGGTGGTAAGCTGGAACCAGCCGATCGCATCCGTTACATATTTAGACGAAACCTGGGATAGCGGAAATCTGGCAACCAATGGCTGGACGACTTCGGGAGGCAACTTCTGGATTGTTTCGCCTTATGATGGAAACCCATCACCTGATGTAAAATTCGACAGGTACCCCGTTGCTCAAAATTACGACCAGTATCTTACCAGTAAAGAATTTACAGGATTAAATTCATCGTCTTTAACGCTGAATTTCGACATCTTAAAATATTATTACGGTCAAATTACAGATCATAATCTTGCTGTTGAACTATGGGATGGTTCAACCTGGACAGTGCTGAAAACTTATACTCACTTCGAGCCGGATGGTTCCTGGTGGAACCAGTCCATTGATTTGTCTGCCTATACAAATCTAAATTTTAAAATCCGTTTTCATGCGTCAGGGCCGGGCGATTTGGCATCGTTCTGCGTCTGGAATCTTGATAACATCAGCATTGCAGGCAGTCAAACGGTCGGCGATCAATATCCTTGTTTTATTGCATATAACGTTTATCTGAACAATGTCCTGAACGTGGCTACCACCGAAACCTCTTATCAGATTCCACGCGAACAACTTGTTTATGGGCAAACTTACAGTGTTTGCGTAAAAGCAGCTTACGAAACCGGCGAATCAGACCAGATTTGTAGTTCATATACTTCCCGCTTTCTTTGTCCACCAACTGGCTTGGCCGTTACCGGCATCGAAAGTTCTTCGCTGTTAAGCTGGGAAAAACCACAATGCCCGGGCGAATCTCCATGCTACGTTTATGATGATGGCTCTATGGAAAATGCGTGGATGATCATGCCGGGCTGGACGCTTTGGCTGGGCAATAAATTCCCGCTGTCACCCGCTGAAAATGGAATACTGTCTTCATTTAAAATGAAATGGTGGGACCATCCTACAGCCACGACTCAGAACTTACAGATTGATATTTTCGATATGGACGGTATATTACTGGGTTCTACACAGCTTTTCCAGGTGCCTGTTCCTGCACCTATAGGATATTTTGTGGTAATTTGTGAAAATCCAATCCCATTCAGTGGCCCATTTTATGCCATGGTAAAATGGAATAATTTTGATGGCTATACCCATTTTCTGGGATCAGACGAAAATGGTCCGTTCGCCTCTGATAATCTTGCATTTGGATATGATGGAACAACCTTTGCTGAATGGAGCAACTATGCAGGAACTCCACCTGGAGTATTCACGCTGCAGGCCTGCGGAATTGTATCAGGCACCAGGGTAGCAATTAATTCTGATGGAATTTCCCTGGAAAAACCTAATCAAACGCAAACGCCTTGCACTGCCACTGACCCCGAAGGAGCAATTTCGCACCGGCCTGATGGCGAAATCCCACCGACAGCCATTATTCCTGATGAAACCGATGCTCCTTTGGTTACAGGTCTGATGGGTTATAATATTTTCCGGTCACAAGGTGGCCCCAATGGGCCCTGGGTTTTGATTAAACAATTGACTGATCCAAATACACTTTCCTGGTACGATGGTGACCTGAATCCGGGAGACTGGTGTTATAAAGTCACTGCATTTTACGATCTTACCGCTTTTGGTTTCCCGGGATCAATAGATGAATCCATGCCGGACGGCTCGCAGTGTGCAAGCTTAACTTATGGCCGTCCTCTGCCTTTTTGCGAAAACTGGGATGAGGGATCGTTTGAATACAACAACTGGACTTTTAATTCCGGGGTACAGGGCAATTGGATCATTAATTCCGGCACTGGAAACCCGGCGCCGGGTGCCACATTCAATTCACAACCTACCACAACCTATTACAATTTTAGTTTGGAAAGCCCTGTTTTTGATGCAAGATTTTGGACCTGTGCCGAACTCTGGTTAGACTTTGACCTAAAGTTGGAAGACCTCAGTATGTCCTCAACCGAAAGGCTGACCATTGAGATTTTATACCACGGTACCTGGCATCAGATTGATGATTTCATGAATAATGGTAACATAGCCTGGACAAACCGACATATTGACATCAGCGCTGCTAAAGGTGAAGCTTTTAGAGTTCGTTTCAGGGCACACGGCTGGAATACGGATTATATCAATAATTGGAATGTTGACAATATTTGTGTTTCCGGAATTTGTGCACCACCAACGGGGTTGGCAGCTTCACGGACTGGACTAAGCACTACTTTGACCTGGAGCGAGCCTGTGTGTGGTTCAACCGGAATGGAACCTGTTTGGATAAATTGGGATTCTGGACTTAACGCCACCTCCGTTGGTACTGGTGGAGCGGCGTTTTTTGAGGTAGCAGTTCGTTGGGATGCTGCACAGATCGCTGCTCTTGCTGGTGGCCAGGTAACAAAAATAGCCTTCTTTCCAACAAGCGCTGGAACGGCCGATTATAGAATCCGTGTTTGGCAAGGACCAAATGCTGCCACCCTGCTGGTTGATCAGGCTGTTCCGGTTGTAAATTTAGATGAATGGAATATTATTGATGTGATCAGTCCGGTACCAATTGATGTCAATCAGGAACTCTGGATTGGTTTAAATGTTAATGCAAGTGGCGGCTGGCCTCCCGGTTGCGATGCTGGTCCTGCAATTGCCGGGTATGGCGACATGATGTATTGGGATGGAGCATGGCGACCAATGAGTTTAGACTATGGTTTGAACTACAACTGGAATATTCAGGGCTATGTAGAAAGCGTGACTGCCAAAGGTTCTATTTATGAGGTGATGATTCCTGTTCAAAACACAACCTGCAAAAGCGTTGGAACACTTTCATCAAGTGGTTTTTCAAACCTGAATAAAACGAAAGCCAGTCCGGCAACAATGAGCAAAGAGAAACTTAGTGACTCAGGAAACCAGCCGACCATGAGCATCGTGCCGAACAATCGGGATGGTGGGAGCAATCTGGCTGGCTACAATGTTTACCGGACAACCGGAGAACCTGGAACCGGGCCTTTTACCATAATTAATGAAGCGCCTGTAACCGGTACCTCGTTTGAAGATATCTATCCGTCAAACACCACGCCCGGAGATGTTTTCAGGTATTTTGTAACCGATTTGTTCATTGATCCTGAGAATAACACGTTATTGTGCGAATCTTCGTCAGATACAATCACCGTAAATTTTGAAGCCGATCAATTGGTTTCGATTCCTGCCGGATGGAGCGGTCTTTCAAGTTACATCGTACCTGCCGATCCGGATGCTGAAACCATTTTCAGCCCGATAATCAGCAAACTCATCATCACCTACAACATGGCTGGCATGTATTATCCGGCAGTTCCGGTCAATACTCTGGGTAGCTGGGATGTTTACAGCGGTTATGTCATCAAATTAAATGATGCTTCCGGTTTGCCATTCTGGGGAAGCGAAGTAACAAACAAAACGGTGAGTCTTAATACTGGCTGGAATCTTATGCCGGTGCTCAGTTCGTCGCCTTACAACATCGTAACTTTATTTACAGGAGTTCCAGGTTTTACCATTGCAAAGGATGTTGCCGGTTCAGTTGTTTACTGGAAATCTTACGGAATTAATACGATTGGAAATGTCCTTCCTGGAAAAGCCTATTATGTCAGGATGAGTTCTGCCGGAAGCATTAATTATTCACTACCTGCCGATAATTCAACTTCAATAAAACCTCCTGAAAATACCCAAGTTTCAACGCCTTGGAACGCAGTAATCAATACGCCGGCTTCACACCTGGTGGCCTTTAATATTCAAAACAGCGCTTTCCAAACCGGAGATGTAGTTGGTGGATTTACTCAGGAAGGCTGGTGTGCCGGGGCTGTCGGAGTCACTGATCCATCCATACCTTTTGCCCTCAATCTAAATAGCGACGATGCTTATTCCTCAGAAAAAGATGGTTTTGAAACCGGTGAAATATTGAACTATCAATTGTACCGTCCTTCCACAGGAGAAACCTTTGATCTGGAAGTAACCTATAATCCTGAGATGAACACAGGAAATTTTGAAAACAACGGTTTGTCTGAGGTTAATGCTGTAAAAATGTCGGCAACCGGAATTTCAAATCCGGCGAGCGATAATTTGAAAGTCTATCCGAATCCTGCCAAAGAAATGCTTATCATCGAATCTGCTTCAATAATCAGGGAAGTTGATATTATGAACTTTACCGGGCAAACGGTATACACCAACACTTCGGTTGACAGCAAAACCATGCAGGTAAATGTTTCAGCATTTGCTACCGGCGTTTATTTTGTAAAGATAAAGACGGATAAAGGAATTCGTGCAACTAAGATTACGGTGAATTAATAAGCCCGTATTGTTATAGATATTTGCTAATTTTAAAAAGGACTGGCTTTTTGCTGGTTCTTTTTTTTTCATTTAATGTCGGTTTTCAGATTTTTGGCCTTCATTTTCGCATCTTTTGGTTAGATTTTATTTTACCCAAATCGTCAACTATCGCCAAAAACCCACCAACTACCAAGTTTTTACTACCGGTTATCAATTCCTGCTTGATTTCGCCTTTCCAGGAACTTACATTTGATGGAATAAAAATCAGGTATCCGGTGGAGGGTTACCAGGTTTTGAAAATTATGTAATTAATGGAGTTTTTAACAATTTAATGAACCGACATTATGAAAAGGATTCTACTCATTTCAATCACAATGTTTATTGGGCTGGCTGTTGCTGCCCAATATGCAAATCCCGGCGAAAACAATCCAGGGTTTTTCCTCCAAAAGAATTCAAAATTACCGGCAGAGCCAGGTAAAACGAAGTGTATTATTCCTTCAAAACCAGGTCCGGCAAGTTTGAAAAATGCTGTAAACAACATCATGCCCTTCATGAAAAGAAACCCGAATAGCACTTCATCATTTGATCCTACCTGGGCAGAGAGGTTCCAATTCATCCTGGACAGTGTGGTTTTGGCAACCGATATGAAAGGCGCTTCGCTTGCAGTGCTGGTGCCTGGTCAGGGTCTTTGGACCGGAGTTAGCGGCATCTCAGGCGCAGGAATTCCAATAACTGAAGAAATGCGTTTTGGCATTGGCAGTAACACTAAATTATTCATTGCTGTTACCTTGTTAAAATTAGAGGATCAGGGCATTCTTTCGCTGGAAGATCATTTGTACCAATGGCTGCCAACTTATCCAAACGTTGATTCAACCGCTACAATCCGGCAATTATTGGCGCACCAGAGCGGGATCTTCGATTTCTGGAATGACGGCACTTACCTCTGGAACCAAATGTTGCTCGATACATCCCGTTTCTGGACCGCAGAGGAAATCCTGGCAACAATAGGCCCCAAAAATTTTGATCCTGGTCATGGCTACCGTTATAGCAACACCGGTTACCTGCTGGCTGGTATGGTCATCGAAGCAGCCACTGGTACAAGCTGGGTGCAAAAGATGCACGAATTCATTCTCGATCCCCAGGTCATGGACAGCACCTTTGTTGGGGCTTTTGAATCGAAAAACGGACCTGTAGCCCACGAATGGGGTTATAATTTTGGCGAAATAGTTGATGTCCCTATGACAGCAGAATATAGCCAGGCGAACGCCGCCGGAGCCATGCTTTCCACAGCACAGGAAATGGTGGAATGGTACCATGCATTATTCACTGGCGTTATTCTTACCGGTTCATCAATGCAGCAGCTACTCAATTTTGATCCTATTTCCTTTTACAGCCTTGGGTTGTGGCGACACCCCTATGGAAATCATCTGATTTATCAACACAGTGGAGGTATGCTGGGGTTTGCTTCACAAATGTTGTATGATATACAATCAGGTGCTTCATTTTGCCTCCTCATGAACGACAGAAACGGGGATTTTGGCAGCAGGGTAAACCCACTTATTGATGTGTTGTATGATGGTTTTCCACAGCAGCAAAATGATGCAGGTATCACACAAATCGTAAGCCCATGGGGACATAGCTGCAATGAAACGGTTATTCCATCGGTTTATCTTATAAATTTTGGAATAGCCCCGCTTACATCTGTTACGATAAATTGCAAAATTGATGAGGGCACCCCTTTATCATACAATTGGACAGGTGCAGTAAATCCCGAAGATTCAGTTTACGTTGTACTTCCCGGAATTCCTGCAGGGGAAGGTGTTCATACGTTTGCCTGTTTTACAACCCTTCCAAACGGAATGCCTGATGGTAATATTTATAACGATACCCGGTTGAGTAATTTTGTAAATAACACCTCTCCACCGGTAACATCTGAATTATTTGAAAGCTTTGAAGGTCTGGTTTTTCCTCCGGCTGGATGGACTTTAAATTCTTCTTCGATGTTCCAGTGGGGACAAACACAGCTTGGAAGATACGATGGCATCAATTCGGTAGCCAAAACCAACTATAATGATATGGCCATTGGAACCTATTATGATCTGGAAATGCCACTGCTGAATATTTCCAGCGAGTATAACACCGATTTTAGTTTCCAATATGCTTACGCGATGTATCCCGGTTATACCGACTCATTGCAGGTTGCTGTCTCGCAGGATTGCGGTGCAACCTGGCAAAATTTATTTAATGAAGGCGGGGATGGGCTGGCGACTTCGGAAGATGAAGAGGGTCAATTTTATCCACAAACCAACGACTGGAGGCTTGTTAACTTTTCGCTGTCATCTTTTGAAGGAGATTTGCTGATCCGCTTCCGGATTGTATGCGGCTTTAGCAATAATCTTTATTTTGATGATGTAAGGGTTGACATGCTCACCAGCACAAAAGAAAACACCCCTATGGCCATGAGTAATATTTCCCCGAATCCATTCACCAGCTCAACAACTTTTACTTATTCCCTCACGGAGCCATCACAGGTTTCTCTGCGCATTTACGACAGTTTTGGCTACCAGGTTGCAGAACCTATATTTGCAGACCAGCAAAACGGGGAACACAAGATCACATGGAATACCGAAAACCTGCCGGCAGGTATTTACTACAGCCGCTTGTATGCAGGGAAACAGGTGATGATGCAGAAAATAATTAAGATGAAATAATAAGCATGAGAACCAATACTTTCGGGACTGCTATCAGTTTCACAAAAACCGGAACTTGCCGCCACGCAAAAATGAAAAGACCTGGTACGGAAAAACCTTATAAAATACCTGAATTTTGAACACACCATATTCAGATAAAACGGCTAAACATAGCTGCTATAGTGTTTATTCGTTTTATCTTCCTTCTCAAAATAAAAAAACTTTGCACCTTTGCGGGATAATGAAAATCGCCATCCAATATTGCCTTTTATCATTGCTGCTGTTCGTTTTTTTCAGCGGAAGCATTTTTGCACAGAAAGCTCAGATGGATAGTCTCATGATGCAAATTGCAAATGAAACCAATGATACAATCAAGATTAAACTATTGATTCAATGCGGGCTTACTTATTCTGAGGACATGAATGACCTGGAGCGTTGTTTAAAAGAAGTGAACGAACTTTCAAAGAAAACCAGGTTCCGTCCTGGAATTATTTACGCGAAGTATTACGAAGGAATCCTGCTTAGGAAAAATGGCAAATATGAGGAAGCCATTGATAAATACAAAAGTTGTATTGAGGCAATGGATTCGATGCACCTTGTACAAGGGATAAGCTGGCAACCGTTATCCGACATTCGTACGCTGTTTAATCTGGCTGGTAAGCAGGAAGAGAGATTCCAGTATTATACCAATAAACTTGTTTATTACAAAAAGTATGGGCCAATAGAAAATACAGCAAACTGTTATCATGGCATCGCAGGTTATTATGGACGCCTTGCTGACTATAATAAGGCAATCGAATATTACATGCGGGCGATGGACGTTTATCAAACTTTTGACCTATTTGCTTACAACAATGAAAAGCAAGTTATTGGTTCCGAATACCTGTTATGGGGTAACCTGGATAAAGCAGAAGAATACCTGAAATCAGCATTAAGTGAACAGCTCAGGTTGAATATAGATTGCTTTTACAGTTATCACCAATTGGGTGATTTGTATAAAAAAAGGCATAATTACAGGCAGGCACTTCAGTATTATCTTAATGGCAGGCAATACTGCAGAATGATCGAGTTTCATGCCATTAACCTCGTAAACACCGCCGATGCTTATCTTGAGATGGATTACATGGACAGCGCACGGATTTATTTGGACAGCGCGGAGAAGATCAGGCAAAAAGAAAATCTTGGGCTTGTTTATGGGTATGGAAATGTTGATATTGATTACATTTATTACAAATATTATGTGGCAACCGGAAAAGAAAACCTTGCTCTTGAAAGTCTGAAAGCAGCATGTCAGCAGGCTCAAAAAGAAAAGTCAATGACGCTTCTCCTGCCATACACCATCGAGCTTCATTCTTTTTTGCTAGACCAGGGAGATTCCCTCCAATCTCTGCGGTACCTGGTACAATACCAGACACTTCAGGATTCTTTAAACAAAATGAGTACGAGAGCCAGAACGGCTTCTTATGAAATTGAACAACAGCAGCAACAAAAAGAAAACGAAATTGCACAACTCCAAACCCAGAAAGCCACCCAGCGTAACTATTACCTGATTGGCGGAGCTTTTCTGGTGCTGATTGTTTTGGCGGCGTTCAGCCGTTTTCGCTATAAACGGAAAAGAGACGAGGAGCAACTCACCACCGATTTCAAAAAACAACTGGCACAGGCCGAAACCAAGGCTCTGCGCTCACAGATGAACCCGCATTTTATCTTTAACATCCTCAACTCCATCAACAGTCTGGTGATGGAAGAAAAGCACGAACTCGCCTCCGATTATCTCATCAAATTTTCAAAACTAATCCGGTTGATTCTGGACAATTCGCGCAGCGAAACCATCACCATCGAAAAAGAACTGGAAACCCTAAAATTGTACGTAACCCTCGAGAGCGCCCGCTTCGACAATAAATTCAGGTGCATTTTTTCGGTTGCCGAAAATGTTAACACAAATTCCATCATGATTCCGCCAATGCTTTTGCAACCCTTTGTCGAAAACGCCATCTGGCATGGCCTGATGCAAAAAGAAACGGAAGGAACCATCACCATCGAAATCAAGATGGAAGGCGAGGAGAGTTTAAACATTTCAATTACCGATGATGGCATTGGGAGGGAGAAAGCCGCTGAATTAAAAAGCAAATCGGCCACCCACAAATCCCACGGGTTAAAAGTCACCTCCCAGCGCATCGAAATGATGAACAAACTCAATTCCACCGGTGCACAGGTACATATTTTCGATTTGCACGATGAATCCGGAAATGCAACTGGAACCAAGGTTGAGTTAATCATTCCATGTTAAAGCATTTTCTCCGGTTGTTGTAAAAAATCAACCAGTTAACAAGCTTAAACTACCGACTGTCATTTTCAACAGATACTAAATAAGTCGACAAGTGTAAACTTTAAACTGTCGGTGAAGCTGAGGAAGACTCTGTCGGGTGCAATCTTCAAAGGAATAAACGGAACCGGGAAAATGGATGTCCGTACTTTTCTTTTGGACGGTTAAATTTATATTACAAAGGTAATAACAATATACCAACAATACATGATAACCATTGTTGTACCGAAGCAGTATCATTGTTGATATAGATCATGTACGGACTCAACATAGCTTTGGAGCGATCAAAAAGGACTATAGAAGGTGAAGGAACCATCAAATTCGAATTTATGATGGAAGGTGAAGAAGCGCTAAAAATTTCGATTACCGATGATGGTATTGGCCGTTAAAAAGCCGTGGAACTCAAAAGCAAATCAGCCACTCACAAATAGCATGGTTTGAAAGTTACCTGCCAGCGTATCGAAATGATGAATAAGCTCAATTCCACCGGGGCATTGGTAATTAATTTATTTCATAATAAAATGCCTGAAATAAGCCAAAGGCCCAGAGGATTATTAAAAATTGACAACAATTAATTTCTTGGTTTGACTGTTTTTCCCGGCTTCCATTTTGATGTAATAAATTCCAGCTTTAAGGTCGCCCACATTAAAAGCAAAATGATTTAAACCGGGGTTAACAGGAATTTTTGAAGTTTTTGTTAATATTTGTCCTTGGGAACCATACAGTTGTATGGTCACCAACTGATTTTCCTTTGCCTCAATTTCGAGATTGAGCGGATTCCAGGATGCCGGATTTGGAAAATTTAATATTAAAGGGCTGTTTTTGTCATCATTTTCGGTCAGGCCAAAACCCATATCTTTTACAGGTATTGAGTCGGGTGTTGCCTTATTTGATGTAAATACATAGAGATAATAATTGGTGGCTCTTATCCAGTCCGTTTCGCTCAAAGGCTGAGAGGCAACCTCCCACACATACCCCAACCCTTCATTCTCGCGACGATACGACAAAGAGCTGTTGTAGCAAAGTGCCCAAAGCGTATCACACATTGAAGCCATGACGAAATTATACGAAAGTCCCGTTCCCATTTCGGTGGTCAATGTTGTTAATGCATTCGCGAGACAGGTGGTAATCCCATTTGCAGGATGTTCGTCAATCCACTTCATCAGGTAAAGACGGTAAAGGTCGCTGTCGTGGTTCGGGTCATTAATGTCGTCCCCGCCATAGCTGTAATGGTTGGTGTTTGTGTAGGTGCCAAGCAATGAAATGAGCGTAGGTTTGTTGAGTGTTCCATTATGGGCAAAAAGCATCGAAAAATCACGCGTCAGCGATTTTGTATAAAACGGGTGTGGATTTGGAATATTTACATACCCCGACGACGAATTCCTGATATGCGCAACACCACAGCCCGACAAGTTATCCAGCATTATTCGTGCGCTCGAATCAAAGAGGAAATCCTGGTCAGCACGCCACATGCCGCGGTATAACACCGGGATAAGATTGCCTCTTAAAGTTTTAGTAAAAAAGCCAAATCCCCAACCGTTAGGATTTGAAGGAGCCAGTTGTTTAAGTGATTCCAGGTGGATTGTTTTGGTGCTGTCGTTAAAGTTCCCGGCAGCAAGCATTCCCCAAAACCTGCAATTGTGCGCTGAGTCAGATAATGTTCCGGGGTTGTTTCCGGCGTTAATAATACAGCCGTTTTTTAATCCGGGTTCCTGGGCACTTGCATTAACGGCAGCCAATATCATTATCATCATAAGCCCGGTAAAAGAAGAATATTTCATAAAATCTTTTTTTTTGAAATCTATCCAACATCAAATTTTCGACAAGAAAACACTATTTCCACTAACCATCCATTTTAATTCGGTTAAGAAACTGTTTTTTCGAAAAACAAAGGTACACCTTCCCTGATGAGAATTATGATGAATTATTTGGGTGAAATGTCATTTTTTAAAGCATGCTCAAAAACACAATTTCCGGATGAAATCAGCCTAAGCAAACATTCCCTAAAAAGCAGGTTAACGAATGATTGGTTGGCGTGAAAAGAAAACTGGTTAAGCCTTGAAAATATTGGTAAGCGCGATGCGGGCATCGGTAAACTGAAACTGGAAACCATCTTCAATAAGGCGATTTGGGAGGACTTTCTGGCTTGCGAGCAGGATTTCTTCACCGCGTTGTCCCATCGCTAATTTTATGGCAAATGAGGGGACGTTGAACCACGAAGGTCGTTTTAAGGCACGGCCAAGTTCTTTTGCAAAAGCCTTCATTTTGATAGGTTCAGGAGCGGTGAGGTTATAAACCCCGGCGGCATCGGCGTGTTCCATCAAAAACTGGATTGCGTCAACTTCATCTTCGATATGAATCCACGAAAACCACTGCCTGCCGCTGCCAATGTAGCCGCCAAAGCCCATTTTAAAAGGCCTGGCCATCTCCAGAAGCGCCCCGCCATCTTTCGACAGTACAACGCCGGTGCGGAATAATACCAACCGTACATCATCGTGAAGTGCCCGGGTAGCATTTTCCCATTTTTGAGTAACCTCAGCAAGAAAACCTTTGCCCGAAGGCGACTTTTCGTCGAAGGAATTATTAAAATCAGAGCCATAAAAACCAATAGCCGAGGCCTGCAGAAAAACCTCTGGCTTTTGGCCGAGGCTGTTTATGGCGTTAACTACAACTGTTGTAAGATTGACCCGGCTTTCGATGATTTTTTTTCGTTGCGCCTGCGACCACCCGGCTGCGGCAATACTTTCACCGGCAAGGTTGATAATCGCCTTTGCATCGGTAAAAATTTCGGCAAGCCGCGATTCTTCCGCGCCATCCCATTGGCAAAATTCGGCATGTTCGCCAAGCAATTTACGGGCATTCTCCGGATCACGCGAAACAACTGTAAGTTCGTATTCCTCTTTGTCGAGAGCCGTAAATAGTTTTTTACCGATAAAACCGGTAGCACCGATGATGACGATTTTCATTTTTGCCTCACATATTTTCGACAAATATCCTAAAAACTAAGGAATAAACTACTTTTTTTCCAGATTTTTAAGGACCCGTAAAGCCTCTTCGACATGTTTATCGGCATTAAACTGCGAATTGAAAACATTTTGTACAATGCCCGCCTTATCAATAATGTAGGTCACTCTTCCGGGAAGCAAACCCAGGAAATCGGTCGGAACGCCAAAAGCCTTTCTTACAGCTTTGTTTTCGTCGCTCAGCAGCCGGAATTGAAGGCGATGTTTGAGGGCAAATTTTTTATGCGTTTCTACCGAATCCGAACTGATGCCGATTACTTCGGCACCGGCATCCCTGAAAACCTCAAACTGGTCGCGGAACGAACATGCTTCCTTAGTGCAACCTGGCGTGTCGTCTTTTGGGTAAAAATAAATTACAAGGTTTTTCTTTCCAAGAACCTCGTTAATGTCGAACAAATTTCCATCCTGATCGCGCAAAGCAAAGGATGGGATTTTAGAACCTTTTTCGATTTTCATAAGATTGTTATTTTGATTTATAATTCCACTCCGAAATACCAGAAAGGCAACGATGCCAATCAGGCTTACTGCCGCCACTATAAACAATGGCCTGTGTTTTAAAGATTTTCGATTCATCCTTCCCCGGTTTTGGTAGTTAAAATTAATTTTCTGAACATCAATATTGTTTTTGCCTGACTCAAAAAATAAGCAGCAAAAGGATGTTAGCGATTTTGAAGCCCAAAACTTCATCTATCCACCAACAGCCCTTTTCCTGAAGGTGCAGTTTAGGCGCTGACAGTTGTTTCGGGTTTAATGTCGGTCCCATACTCATTTATTTGCTCCAATAATTCCATCGACTTAATCAATGGTGTCCATTCCTTTCCATTAAAAATAAGCTTAAACCATTTTTTGTCTCTGTTCTCAAACCTGATATTTACAAATAGCCATATCGCTGCAAAAGCAAAGGTAATCGTAAAACTTCCCGTTATTAACCATTGAACGACATTCCATTCCATGAACATAACGTCAGTCCACCAAAAAGTTGTCCAAACGGGTAGCTGAAGAAAAAGAATGCGCGTAACCCAAAGTGTTGATATTTTCAGGCTTGCCAATTTTTTCTGTGTTTTTAGAATCGGGTCGGTTATATCGATCTGATAAATTGTAATTAGCTGATAGAGATAAACGAACAAGGCAACGGCAGTTAATCCCACCTGAATGGAAGCCGAAAAGAGAAAATATTTGTTTGTTTCCGAAAAGGCATAAAGATATTCGTGACTGAGAAAAGCCGTTCCGAATCCTACCCAGATGATGCCTGTAATCAGCGCAAAAAGTTTTGTTGGTTTCATTGATGAAATGAAATGATACACTTTTAGCTGTGAGATTTCACCTTGATTAATGCTGTTAATGGCAAGTGTTTTTTCTAACTTTTCGTTAGTGGCTTGCCAAAGTTTTTTTAATTCCAGTTCGTTCATCGCGTTATGATTTTAATTGTGAGAATCGTGTTTTTAATTTATCCTTGATGCGTCCTATTTTTGTTCCTACATTGCTGACAGACATACCCAATATTTCGGCAATTTCGGCGTGGCTTTTGTCTTCCAGATACAATATCATCAGTGCCTTGTCGAACTCTTTAAGCTCACTGATAAACTGTTCCAATAAATTCAGTTGCCTTTCGCCGGTTGTTTTTTCTTCTGTTGGTATTTGTTCGGTTTGCTCATTCAGCGTGGTATGTTTATTTGTTCTTATGGTGGTTTTTCGATAAAACGAAATCGCAACATTCAATGAAATCCGATACAACCAGGTGGAAATTGAATGTTGGTTATTGTATCGGTGTATAGATTGCCAAATCTGTATCATCATTTCCTGAATGAGGTCCTGCCTGTCGTATTCGTTTGGACAATAAGCACGGGCAACCTTGAACAAAATGCCTTTGTGTTGCTCCATGATATTCCGAAAGTGTTGTCGTTGTTCCTTCTCGTTCATTTGTTTAAATATGTTTTCAACCTTTACACCAATTATTCGTACAAGGGTCAAAAAAATCACAGTGGGGAGGAAAAATTCTTAATTCTGAGGTTTGTCAGATAGTCAAAAGCCGGTTTTTAAGTGTTGGCTTGAAGGAGCATCACTTCTGCACCTGACAGGCTGATTCGTCCAGGATACATTTGACTGGAATATTCTGATTTTTTTTAATATCCGGTTTGATGATTTTTTCAATCGTTCTGATTTTATAAACCTTCTGCCAGCGCCCGTTTGTATTCCGCCAGCACCCTGTCGCGTGCAAATTTATGTTCGATAATTGGTTTTGGATAAGCAAATTCCTGGAACTCAGGCACCCACTTTTTGATGTATTTAAGTTCCGGATCAAATTTGTTGGTTTGCAATTCAGGGTTAAAAACTCTAAAATAAGGCGCAGCATCGCAGCCACAGCCTGCCGCCCATTGCCAGCCGCCATTATTCGACGAAAGTTCAAAATCCAGTAATTTTTCTGCAAAATAGGCTTCGCCCCAACGCCAGTCAATAAGCAGGTGTTTGGTAAGAAAGCTGGCTACTACCATCCTCACGCGGTTGTGCATGAAGCCGGTTTTATTCATCTCACGCATGCCGGCATCAACAATTGGGTAACCGGTTTTTCCTTCACACCAGGCTTCAAATTGGTTTTCGTTGTTGATCCATCTGATGTTGTCGTAAGTCGGTTTAAATGCCGCATTTACCACCTGCGGAAAGTTCCACAAAATCATCATATAAAATTCGCGCCAGATCAGTTCGTTGAGGTAAGTTTGGCTTAATGAAGCGGCCATCGTCACCATTTCACGGATGCTCACTGTTCCAAAACGCAAATGAACACTCATCTTCGAAGTCCCTCTGATTGAAGGAATATCGCGGGTTTGATGATAATTTTGGATGATGTTCTGATCAGGAATTATCGCCGGTTCGCCTGGATCAACCTCAGTGAAGCCGGTGGTTTTCAAATCAAAATCTTCAAAAGGGGCGGTTTTAAAAAAGCGATCCTGATAATTTTCAGAAGGAGCAAACTGAGGCCGGCTTTCGCTGAACCTCGACAACCATTTTTTCGAATAAGGTGTAAAAATCGTGTATGGCTTGCCGTCGTCTTTTACAACTTCATTTTTCTCAAAAATCACCTGATCTTTAAAGGTTTTGAAAAGGATTCCTTTTTTGTTTAACAAAGTGCCGGTTGCCGAATCGCGTTCCCGGGCATAAGGTTCATAATCGTGGTTTGCGTAAACAGCCGAAATCTCAAAAGTCTGGCAAAGTTCTTCGAAAACATCGGAGGGCCTGCCATATTTTATCAGCAACGACGAACCGGATTTTTCAAGCTCCAGCTTGATTTTCTTCAGATAACCGAAAATAAACGAAACCCGCTTATCGGCTTTATTGCTGAGTTTATCAAGAATTTCGGTATCAAAAATAAATAGAGGCAAAACATTTCCCTGCTCGGTAAGGGCGCGATAAAGGGCAACAGTATCTTCCAGCCGCAGGTCGCGGCGAAACCAAAAGACGGTTATTTTTTCCATCAGTTGGTTTGAGAAGCCTTCCGTGATTTTGAAAAGACTTCTTTATAATAACTTACCGGGGCAAACAAAAATCCGTAGTTACCGAAAAACTTAGGCCCGTGATGGTCGAGGTGAGCCTGTATGGTTGCATCGAGGTAGCGGTTTTTAAGGCCAGCCAGCAATTTCACCCGTTGATGAACATAAACATCGTGAAACATAAAGTAAGCCAGGCCGTAAAACATAATGCCGATTCCAAGCCAGAAGCGGTAATCATAAGCATCAACACCAAAATAAATCAACAAAACGCTTGGGATGGCAAACATGAAAGCAAACAAATCGTTCCATTCCCATTTGCGCCCATCGCGGATGTGGTGGTCTTTGTGGAGGATCCACAAAAAGCCATGCATCACAAATTTGTGCGTAAACCATGCCACGAACTCCATAAAAACAAAGGCTCCGAGGACAATTAAAACCGAAAAATACCAGGTCATTTTTTTATCAAAATTTGATGAATGAATAATATTAAAGATTAAACAAAATTAAAGGGGAAAGGTTGAATGGGGAATAATGGATTGTTTTGATTACTGGCCAGACTGTCGGAAAAAAGAGCTGTCACCAAGACTCCATGACTCAATGAAGCATAAAATTCTTAAACAAATTTCACATGGGTAAGTCACCTTTTTACTGTCTTATTTTGGTAGCATTTCCTTTTGAGTTTTCGTTCACAACGATAACTTCTTTTCAATTGAAACGTAAACTAATATGGTTTCAGCATAATAACAAGGAAGAATTACTGTTGTAAAACAGCCTCAAATTGCGGTGAAACCGGAAGAATGTGGGTTTTTGCTTGGTTTAATAATTGCTGCTGAAATTTGTTTGAATGGTTAACAACATTGAATTGCATGATCCCTTTTTGACAATGAATCATAATAAAAAAGCATGCAACATAATGCTGCATGCTATTCATCTTTAATAAATGCTTGCAATAATTGCTTAATGTCTTACAATTATTTTATTTGAGTAAACATTTTTTTCTGTCTTGACTTGTAATAAATACAATCCTTCTTGAATTTTTGAAACATCTAAAACAAATTCTTGTGAATGTGTTTGAAAATTCTTTTCTATCCTTACCTTAATACCCGCTGAATTAAAAAAAGTTATCGTTTTAATAATTTCATGTTGGTAGTTTAATTCAACACTCAAAATTCTGTTCGCTGGATTTGGGAAGGTGTTAAAACCTTTATCTTTAGCAAAATTATTTATTCCCACAATAAGCGAATAACCTTCAACAGTTACACTACCGAATCCAGTTGCATTTGGTTCTACCAAGCTATAGCCAAGGTTTTCGATTGGCTCGCTTGTTCCAATCCAGTAATAGATCCAGGAGTCAATGTCATCACCCCATTTCGAATTTAGTTCCATAAATAATTGTGGCTGATTAGTGTAACTTGCTACGTCAACCCAACCCAGGTT
>CAIYZW010000200.1 GCA_903930725.1 uncultured Bacteroidota bacterium | reverse complement strand
CGTGCCTGGCAAACATATCTTCCATGCAAAATGAGCCAATGATGGGCGCGTGAAATGTATTTTTCAGGAATGTTTCTCACCAATTGTTTTTCGGTATCGAAAGGCGTTTTCGAATTTGTTGTCAGTCCCAACCGTTTCGAAACTCTGAAAACATGCGTATCAACGGCCATTGCCGGTATCGAAAACATTACCGAACGAATAACATTAGCTGTTTTTCGCCCCACACCCGGAAGTTTTTGTAACTCATCAATATCCGAAGGGACGATTCCATCAAAGTCATCACGCAGCATTTTGGCCATCCCGGCAAGGTGTTTACTTTTATTGTTGGGATAGGAGCAGCTTTTGATCAATTCAAGGATTTCAGGTTCTGTTGCATTTGCAAGTGACGAAACATCGGGGTATTTTTTGTAAAAAACCGGTGTAATCAAATTAACCCGTTTATCGGTGCACTGTGCCGAAAGTATTACAGCAACCAATAATTCGTATGGATCGGTAAAAGTAAGTTCCGTTTCGGCTTCGGGCTGGTTAACCGAAAAATATTCGACAAACAGTTTATATCTTTCTTTTTTTGTCACTTCTGGCATTTTAAAATGAAAAAGCCACTCACTAATGAGCGGCTTTCAATTTTTTTTACTCACCCGATGTTAGGGATTTAATTAAGCATCAAACTGAATTCACCTGCGTTTTTCGTTCTGCTTACAGATAATGCTTTTGAGTAATTCATTAGGTTTTTGATCACCGATTCGCTTGGTCCAACTTTCAAAATGCTTAAATACTTTTTTACTTTAAGAATAGCTTTAAACTCTGTTGAAAGTTCCTGATTAGCATTGATTACTTTATGGTAATCGTTGGCATCAGGGTCGAAAGACTCACTGTAGGCAAACAGGATCAGATCGTTAAGCGTGTTGAAATGTTGCATAGGCATAATGTAAATTATTAACTTGATTTACAAGACAGCAAACGCAACTTATTTTGCTTTTATTTCAATTGTTGAAAATTTTGAAAATTGGGTTATTTGGTGAGAATAACGTTCTTTTCTTTGATGAGTTTACGCAGGTTGATTAAAGCATAGCGCATCCGTCCCAAAGCTGTATTAATACTAACATTAGTCTGTTCGGCAATATCTTTAAAACTCATCTCGGAGTAATGCCTCATAAAAAGCACCTCTTTTTGTTCGGGAGGGAGCAATTCGATGAGTTTTCGAACATCATCATGAATTTGATCGGTAATCATCTGATCTTCGATTGACGGATCAGTAAAACGGATGGTGTCGAAAATGTCAAAATCGCTGTTGTCATTGTCAATGACAGGAATGCGTTTTGATTTTCTGAAGTAATCAATAATCAGGTTGTGTGCAATGCGCATCACCCACTGGATAAACTTACCTTCTTCTTTGTAAGCTCCTGATCTGATGGTGTTGATAACCTTAATAAATGTATCCTGAAAAATGTCATCTGCCAGTTGTTTGTCTTTAACAACCATTAAAATGTAGGCAAAAACCCTGTTTTGATGACGATTGATTAGATGCTCGAGGCTGGCCTGATTGCCCTCTAAATACTGACTGATCAACTCCTTGTCTGAAGGAAATTGTGATTTCATAATATTCTCCTTTCTTATGTGCATTAACAAAGAGTAGATTTTATCCGATAACAGTCCTCCGTACTTTAGATTTAGAATGATATGAATGATAGTTGATTACACAACTTTCGACGGCAAATATAAACAATAAATAATTATCACCAAATTTAATTTTACTTTTGTTGCCATTGAGCCTGGAAATTTTGACAGGCATTTTCAAAAAAACGATACCTACAACCCGGAAGAAAATTTAGATGTCAGAAGTTGATTTTGAGTCATTAGATCACAAAAAGTTCATCCTTATTAAAGGTGCCAGGGTTCACAACCTTAAAAATATTGATGTTGCCATTGAACGCAACAAATTGGTAGTAATCACTGGTTTGTCGGGTTCAGGTAAATCGTCGTTAGCTTTTGATACTTTGTATGCCGATGGCCAAAGGCGTTATGTCGAAAGTTTGAGTTCTTACGCCCGCCAATTTCTTGGCCGGATGCAAAAGCCTGAAGTTGATTACATCAAAGGCATTTCGCCAGCCATTGCCATCGAGCAAAAGGTTAATTCGCGCAATCCACGCTCCACTGTTGGTACTTCCACCGAAATTTACGATTATCTTAAACTTTTTTTTGCAAGAATTGGACGAACCATTTCCCCTGTTTCGGGAAACCTGGTAAAGCGCCATTCGGTTACAGATGTTGTAAATTTTATTACAGCTTTGAAGGAAGAGACAAGAGTTTTGATAACTTGTCCTTTAACAATTAAAGCAAATCGAAGTTTGCAAGATCATCTGACGGTTTTAATGCAGCAAGGTTTTCAGAGGCTTTTGCATGGGCTGGAAATCGTAAAAATCGAAGATGTACTTGGCGAGTTGAAGAAATTTAAAGATGCTTCAAAGCTGAAGATTGTGATTGACCGATTGGTTGTGAAAAAGGAAAACAATGAGGAATTATCGCGCATTGCCGATTCGGTGCAGACAGCATTTTATGAAGGTGATGGAGAATGTTTCGTTGAGGTTTTTGAAGAAAACAAAATGACAACCGAAGTTTTTTCCAATAAATTTGAACTTGATGGGATGGCTTTTGAAGAGCCAACCGAAAACCTGTTCAGTTTTAATAATCCTTTTGGTGCCTGCAAAAAATGTGAGGGTTTTGGAAGCGTGATCGGCATTGACGAGGATCTTGTAATTCCTGATAAGAGCCTGTCGGTTTATCAGGGAGCAATTGCACCCTGGAAAGGCGAAAAAATGGGACAATGGAAGGAATTGTTTGTGTTGAATGCCCATAAATTCGATTTCCCGATTCACAAACCATATTTTAATCTTAGCCGGGAACAACAGGACTTGCTTTGGACTGGAAATGAGCATTTTGAAGGAATTAACGACTTTTTCAGTCAGGTTGAGGAACAGACTTACAAAATACAGTATCGTGTGATGCTTTCGCGGTACCGTGGGAAAACTATTTGCCCTGATTGCCGGGGAACAAGGCTAAGAAAAGATGCCAATTATGTAAAAGTGTCCGGGAAGTCCATCAGCGACCTGGTTTTGATGCCACTTGAAGAGTTGGTTGTGTTTTTTAAAAATATCGAATTTTCCGATTATGAAAAACAAGTTTCAAAGCGAATTCTCATCGAAATATTAAACAGGGTAACATTTTTATGCGATGTAGGGCTTGGATATTTGACTTTAAACAGGCTTTCGTCAACTTTG
>CAIYZW010000199.1 GCA_903930725.1 uncultured Bacteroidota bacterium | reverse complement strand
TATTCAAACACACTCAGCCAGGTTAAAAAAGTCCTGAAAAGAAATAAGCTCACAAAAGAGCAGTACAAAAGCGTTTTGAAATTGGTGAAAGACGAAATTTCGCTAAACCGCCGGATTAGCAGGCTTGTTATGATGCAGAATTTATTCAAATATTGGCATGTGGCGCATTTGCCATTTGCTTTGGTAATGCTCATAATCATGGTCATTCATATTGGGGTTACAGTTACTTTTGGATTTAGATGGATATTTTAACTATGGATTTACTCATCGAAAATTTGTTGGTTTATGGTACAACTGCTTTGTTGTGCCTGATTGTAGTCTGGTTTTATCTGCGGAAAAAAATCAAGGAAACCAGGAGTACTGAAGCCAAGATTGAATTGGCTAAACAGGATGGCATTTACGAGCCTGTTTCGCTGCACCCGGTGGTTAACATAAACAGCTGCATCCAAACAGGAGCCTGCATTTCGGCTTGCCCCGAAAAGGATATTCTGGGAATCAGAAACGGAAAAGCAACAACCATTAATGCCTCTCATTGTATCGGACATGGTGCTTGTTTTCATGCCTGCCCTACCGAAGCAATCACTTTGTGTATTGGCACCGAAAAACGGGGTGTCGAATTGCCCCACATAAATCAAAACTTCGAAACCAATGTGCCTGGTATTTTCATTGCCGGCGAACTCGGAGGAATGGGATTGATAAAAAATGCCGTTGAACAGGGCAAACAAGCTATCGAAAACATCAGGAAAACAATCAAGAAAAATCATACGGCCGACTATGATTTGATAATCGTTGGCGCTGGCCCGGCTGGTATCTCTGCGTCGCTTTCAGCAAAAAAATACCATCTTAAATGTTTAACCCTTGATCAGGATTCATTAGGCGGAGCTGTGTTTACTTTTCCACGTTCAAAAATTGTGATGACTTCAGCAATGGATCTGCCGTTATATGGCAAAGTAAAACTTTACGAAACAAGTAAAACACAGTTGCTGACGCTGTGGAAAAAAGTTCTCCAGCTAAATGAAATCACTATTAAAGAATTTTCAAAAGTCGAATCAATAACTTCCGAGTTCGGATATTTTAAAGTTGCAACGTTAAACGGCGAAGAATACTCATGTGCAACGGTTTTGCTTGCCATCGGCCGTCGCGGCACACCACGCAAATTAGGTATCCCCGGTGAAGACCTCGAAAAAGTAGCTTACCGGCTTCTGGAGCCAGAACTTATCGAAGGAAAAAATATTATGGTTGTTGGCGGCGGCGACTCAGCCATCGAATCGGCATTAATGCTTTCCGTACAAAACAAGGTTATCCTATCCTATCGCAGCGAGGTTTTTGGACGCATCAAACCAAAAAATAATGAGCGTCTGAACGAAGCCATCACCAATGGTTTAATTGATGTTAGATTGAAAACCAACGTCTTGGCCATTGATAATGAGGAAATAACGATGACCACAGCCGCTGATGGGGAAAAAATTAAAGTTAAAAACGATCTTGTATTCATTTTTGCCGGCGGTGAAATGCCAACACAATTTTTACAAAAAATTGGCATTCAAATCACTAAAAAATTTGGTGAAGCGCTATTGAAACATTAAATGAGATTTGAGATTTTGGATTGAGATTTGGAAATTTAAATTTGAAATGAACAGAGTTTTAATTGTTGTTTTTTTTGGGATATTGTTTGGAAATCCTTTGCTGGCGCAAATTTCGCCAGGGGAACTCGCCGAAGTGCATTCCCATCTCGAAGGGATTTCAAACTGTACCAAATGTCATCATCTTGGCGAAAAGGTTTTAAACGAAAATTGTCTTGCCTGCCATACCGAAATTAAATCGCGGGTTGACCAGCAAAAAGGGTTTCATGCTTCTTCCGAAGTACGCGGGAAAGAATGCTTTACCTGCCACAACGACCATCATGGACGAAAATTTGAGATTATCCGGTTTGATAAGGATAAATTTGATCATAAACTCGCCGGTTTCGAGCTTATAGGAAAACATGCCAAAAAGGAGTGTAAAGATTGCCACAAGCCTGAGTTTATCACCGATCAAAAAATTAAAGAAAAAAAACGGACCTATCTCGGCTTGAATTCGGCTTGCTTAACCTGCCACGAGGATTATCACCAAAATACCCTGTCGAAAAAATGTGAGGATTGCCACAATAATGAACTCTTTAAACCCGCACCTAAATTCGATCATAAAAAAGCAAAATTCCAATTACTTGGAAAGCACCAGACTGTTGATTGTCTGAAGTGTCATAAAGTTGAAACAAAAAACGATAAGAAATACCAGGCATTTGCCGGGTTAAAATTCAGCAACTGTGTAAACTGCCACATCGATGTTCATAAAAATAAATTTGGACAGAATTGCACCGATTGCCACTCCGAAGAATCGTTCCACACGATTAAGGGAATCAGTAATTTTGATCACAATAAAACCGATTATAAACTTGAGGAAAAGCACATAATTGTTGCTTGTAAATCGTGCCATAAAGCCGATTTAACCGCCCCTTTAAAGTTTGCCAAATGCACCGATTGCCACAAGGATTATCATAATAATCAATTTACAAAACAGGGAATATCTCCGGATTGTAGCGAATGTCACAGCATTAAAGGATTTAAAGAAACTTCCTACACGATAGATAAACATAATGCAGGCAACTTTAAATTAGAAGGCGCCCACGTTGCAACACCGTGTTTTGAATGCCATAAAAAGCAGGAAAAATGGAGTTTCAGGGAAATCGGAATCCGCTGCAACGATTGTCACCAGGACATCCACAAGGATAAAATCAATACAAAATTTTACCCGGAAGCTGAATGTAAAAATTGCCATGTTGTTGACTCATGGAAAAAAGTAAATTTCGACCATTCAAAAACAAAATTTGAACTTTTGGGCGCTCACCAAAAGCAAAACTGTAAAGCATGTCATTTTCCAAAAGATAATACCGGCAAGGAGCAACAGCGGTTTTCGGGTGTGGAAACTGCCTGTGTAAATTGCCACGCCGACAAACATTATAATCAATTTGAAGCTAACGGAACCACCGATTGCAAAAGATGTCACAAGTTTGATAACTGGAAAATTACTACCTTTGACCATAATAAAACACGGTTTGTGCTGGATGGCAATCACAAAAATGTGGCCTGTAACAAGTGCCACAAGGAAAAACAAATCGAGCAGACAACATTTGTACAATATAAACTTAAGGATTTTAAATGCGAAACCTGTCATCGTTAATTGTATTTCTGGCAATTTCATTTAAGCTGTTTTCGCAGTCGCCGCACGGTGACGACTTACGGATTAGCTGCTCCGATTGCCACAACCCAAAAGGCTGGAAATTAGAAAAAGGAGCCTATACCTTTGAACATAATAAAGCCACTTCCTTTTCATTGGAAGGGCAACACAAGGATGTTGACTGCAAGATGTGTCATATTTCGCTGGTATTTGCAAAAGCGGAGAGCGAGTGCGTTTCGTGCCATACCGATATTCACGAACAGACTGTTGGACTGGAATGTGAAAGGTGTCACACACCAAATTCCTGGATTGTCACAAATACCACCCAGCTTCATCAGCAAAGTCGTTTCCCACTGGTTGGTCCTCATGCCACCGCTGATTGTTACGACTGCCACAGAAATCTTTCACCAGCTGCCCAATCCGACCCTGTCGGATCACTTTTGCGTTTTGAACCTCTCGGTGTAGATTGCTACGATTGCCACAGAACAAACTATGATGCCACAACCAATCCAAAACATAATCCGGCAGATTATCCCCCCGAAAATTGTAGTGTCTGCCATTTGATGACCGCATTTGAGTGGGCAGGCAATATGAATAGTCATACTTTCTTCCCGCTTACCGAAGGTCATGCGGTAAATGACTGTAAAAAATGCCATGAGAACAATAATTACAATATTTCGCCGGATTGTATTTCATGTCATCAGCCGGATTATAACACTGCAACAAATCCCAACCACCTTTCGGCCGATTTTTCGACAGATTGTAAAGAATGTCACTCAACAAAACCCGATTGGAAACCAGCAGAGTTTAAGAATCATGATGCTCAATTCTTTCCGATTTATTCAGGAAAACATAATAATGAATGGAATCTTTGTTCAGACTGCCATACTAATACAGCCAACTATGCCGAAAACAGTTGCATCGGCTGTCATGATCATAATCAGGC
>CAIYZW010000198.1 GCA_903930725.1 uncultured Bacteroidota bacterium | reverse complement strand
GTATTTCCGGCGCCGTCGTTGGCCTCCAGATAATGCTTCGATTTTTCAAAATCGGGTTTGAAACCAAAATCTTTTTCAATTTCTTTGCCAATTCCTGGAATTTCTTCAATTAATGATAATTCGTAAATAGATTGTGCATTGTCGGTTACAGGGCCATAGCTATCTACAGCGATTGTAACAGGTCCCATTCCCAGCATACCAAAGGCTACAAGGCCAAAAGCAAAAATTGATGGGTAAATCATAAAATTGCTCAGTCCAAAAGTGCTGGCAAAATAAGCAACGAACATAAGCAGGAAAAATACCATTCCCTGCCAGAAAGCGCTGAAATTACCGGCCACCAGACCCGAAAGAATATTCAGTGAAGCACCGCCTTCTTTTGATGCCTGAACAACTTCGTTAACATGAATTGATTTAGGGCTGGTAAAGAATTTGGTAAATTCCGGAATCAGCGCTGCGCCAAGCGTTCCGGCACTGATAATAATCGAAAGTGTAATCCAGAGGTTGTGCGGAAGATCGCTGATGGTTAAATAACTGATTACGAACGTAACAACGATTGACAAAATTGAAGTAATCCAAACCAAAGCTGTGAGGGGTTTTTCAAAATCCAGATCATCAACTTCGCTATATTTCGCTTTACTGATGGCTCCATTAATCCAGAACGAAACAATGGAAGTTATAATCATCATAATTCTCATTACAAAAATCCAAGTTAACAATTGTACCTGGAGTGCAGGTTCGGTTACTGCGAGAAGGATAAACGAAATCAAAGCAACGCCGGTAACACCGTAGGTTTCAAAACCATCGGCGGTTGGACCAACGCTGTCGCCGGCATTATCGCCAACACAATCGGCAATAGTTCCGGGATTCCTTGGGTCATCTTCACCGATCTTAAAAATAACCTTCATCAGGTCGGAGCCGATATCTGCAATTTTGGTAAAAATACCGCCGGCAATCCTCAATGCTGATGCACCAAGCGATTCACCAATGGCAAATCCGATAAAGCTGGCACCTGCGTATTCGCCGGGAACGAACATCAAAATAACAAGCATCATTATCAACTCCAGCGAAATCAAAACTACACCAATGCTCATCCCTGCATTTAAAGGAATGGTTAACAGTTTGATGGGTTTACGTTCGAGTGAGGCAAAGGCCATCCTCGAGTTGGCCAGTGTGTTCATCCTGATACCAAACCAGGCTACACTGTACGAACCAAGAATACCAACAACAGTCCAGCCCAGAATCATCAAAACCCCGCCAAAACCGAAATTTGCATCCGAAAGCCAGCCAAAGTAAAAAGCTACTGCCGAACCGATAAACAGGAATAAAATCATCAAAAATTTTCCCTGCTGTACAAGATATGTTTTTGCAGTCTCAAAAATCACCTGGGCCACATCCAGCATGGATTGGTGAGCCCTGATTTTTTTAACCTGCATAAACTGGTACAATCCGAACATAAATCCGGCAAATGTGATGAGGAACCCCCAGTAGAGGATAGATTGTTGTTTTATTCCTTCCGGAATAATCAGGT
>CAIYZW010000197.1 GCA_903930725.1 uncultured Bacteroidota bacterium | reverse complement strand
CGCTGCGTCATGATTACGAAGTTACCGGAAACGAACTGGATGTGATGGTGGAAGAAGCGCGTCAGATAGAAGGTGTGCTTGGTGCACGCATGACTGGCGCTGGTTTTGGTGGATGTGCCGTTGCACTCGTAAGGAATGATGCCATCGAAAGGTTTACCAGTAGGGTGGGAGAGCGTTATCAGGAAAGAACCGGATTACAGGCCATATTTTATGTGTCGGAAGCCGGTGACGGCGTTCGGAAAATAGGATGAAAGAAAAATGGAATGATGAAACGATGGAAAGCTATCAACCACATTAAATATAGATAAATCTACCTGATTCGGCCTTCGGTCTTCTGACTTCCCACTAAAAAAACAGAACTTTTAATTCAAAATTCATAATTATAAACGCATTGTATGGCAAATTCAAAAAAGAAGCATAAAAATGATGCTGATAAATCTGATAAAATTGAGAAATCAATGAAAAAGGATAAAGCCGAGAATAAAAAAAAGCTTTTTAAAGATGATTTATTTGATCTGCCAAAACAGGATTTGACGAAAGAAACCACCGCTGAACCTTCAAAAAAGGATAATAAGATGACGGACGAGGTTTATGAAAAGGAATTAAGCAGGCTTCAGGTTGAATTGGTTAAATTACAGGAATGGATAAAGTATAAAGGGTTGAAAGTAGTTGTGATTTTCGAAGGACGAGATGCTGCCGGGAAGGGTGGCACTATTAGTCGCATCGTTCAAACATTAAATCCGCGTATTTGCCGCGTTGCAGCGCTCGGAACACCTACGGAACGCGAAAAAACACAGTGGTATTTCCAGCGTTATGTGCCACATTTGCCGGCTGCCGGCGAAATGGTTATCTTTGACAGGAGTTGGTACAACCGTGCAGGCGTGGAACGCGTGATGGGATTCTGTAACGACGACGAATACTGGGAATTTTTGCGCTCATGCCCCTATTTTGAGCGGCTGCTCATCGGTTCGGGGATAATCCTGGTAAAATATTGGTTCTCGGTAAGCCCGGAAGAGCAGGAAAAACGGTTTCAGGCACGCATCAACGACCCAACCAAGCGATGGAAGCTCAGTCCGATGGATTTAAAGTCGCGGGAGCTATGGGTTGAGTACTCAAAGGCTAAAGATGAGATGTTTGTTTATACCGACACCAAAGTTTCGCCCTGGTTTGTGGTAGAAGCCGATGATAAGAAGCGTGCAAGGCTCAACTGCATCCATCATTTGTTGAGCAAGATCCCATACGAAGACCTTACTCCGGAAGCCTTCCAATTGCCACCCCGTCCGAGCGACAAAGGCTATGTTAGGCCACCCATGCACGAGCAAACCTTTGTCCCGGATGTTTATAGCTGAGCATAAACCACAAATATTCCCGCATCCAATCAAAATTTAAGTGTAAAATATGGTTTATTGGTATGAATTGCTGATTAAGATACCATTTCCATAAAATATACCATCCGGTGCACTAAAAAATAGCATCCGAAATGATTGATTTTGCATAGTGCCAGTCCTAAATAGCATCGTGCCAACCCTAAATCGTATCATGCCAGCCCTAAATCGTATCATACCAACAAGAAATCGCATCGT
>CAIYZW010000196.1 GCA_903930725.1 uncultured Bacteroidota bacterium | reverse complement strand
CCCGTTCATTACGTTAGATGCGCCAGCCTGCGTCAGCTCCTCATTGCTAACTTTTGCAGTAGCAACTCCCATCTCCTTTGGTTTTCTTTTGATACCGAAGGCAGTTACAATAACTTCATCAACCGAAATACTTTCAGCCTTCAGCTTAATAACATAATTGGATGAACCGGTAATTGCCACATCGGCTGTAAAACATGCCCCACAGGTTAGAATAATTGATGCTGAAATTAGTATTATGAAGTATAAGCTGAAAGATGCAAAAATTGACTGGACAAAGAATTTTGGGGTTCAGGGGCAGTTTACTACAGGCAATTCTTACCAATTTTACACAAATCAATCGATTGGAAATAACCCTAGCGAATTTGCCACCGACAGCTATGAATATTACTATAATTTTGGGGTTTTTGTACGCGTTCCTGTTGATGAATTTTTAAGACAAAAAACCAAAATAAATGTTGCAAAAAGAGAAATTGAAAAAAATCTCCTTTATAAAGAGGAAAAGGCGATGAGTATCAGAAAAGAAGTGATCATGGTTTATCAGGATTTGCTGATGCGCCAGGAATTGCTTAAAATAAAAAATGAAGCTCAGTTGACATCAAGGATGCAAGTACAATTGGCTGAAATTGAGTTTAAAAATGGAGCGCTTACATTAGCAGAGTATGCCAGACTTGTAGAGTTTTATACTCAAAATCTTTACGATAACAGAACTGAAACTTTTCTGTTTTACAGGCAATATCTGATACTTGAAGAATTGGTTGGAATGAAGTTTAACTTATTAAGTGAAATTGAATAAAGATGGAAATTAATCAATTAATTAAAATATTTCTAAAGCATGCCTGGCTTCTGATTATCATTCCGGTTTTATTAGCTATGACTGTCGTATTTCTTACTAAGAATCAAAATTTCATGTATGAATCTAAAACAAACATTTATACTGGAATTACATCTGGCTATAGTCTTGATCAAAACAAACGAATTGATTATTTTACTACGAGCAATTCATTTGATAATTTAATGAATGTTATAAAATCCAGAGAAACCTTGAGCGAAGTCAGCCTTCGGTTACTTGCTCAAGTTATGTTACTTGAGAGTTACAATCCAATGTTTATTTCGAAAGAAAATTTTATTGAAATCAGAAAAATAGTACCTTCAAATATTAAAGATTTAGTTGTTAAACCAATTATCTCAGACGATTCTTTATCCTACCAAATTGCTTACGAACAAACTGTCAGAAATTTCATCAAATATAAAAATGCCAGTGATACTAATTTTCTGTACAATATGCTTAATTATACCTACAAACATTATAGTTTAAAAGCATTATCAACAATAAGGGTACAAAGAATCCAATCAAGTGACCTTGTTGAATTATCTTATGAATCAGATGATCCTGGAAGAAGTTTGCAAACTTTATTAATTCTTACAAGGGTTTTTATATCTAATTTCAAACTCCTCAGAGAAAATCAATCAGATGCCATTGTTAAGTATTTCGAAAATCAGGTTTTTTTATCCCAACAAAAAGTTAGAATAGCCGAGGATAAATTGCTTGAATTTAATACAAGTAACCAAATCATTAACTACTACGAGCAAAGTAAATTTATTGCCGGTAAGAAAGAGGATATCGAAGAATACATTCAAAAAGAGCGAATGAAGTACTCTGGTGCTGAAGAAGCCTTAAAAAAACTCGAAAATAAACTACAGATTCAAGGGCAAATACAAACAGTAACCGATGGTTTGGTAAATAAACGAAATCGTTTAGTTGACATCTCAGAAAAAATCACAATTAATGAATTATTTGGCGAACGTGATACAACGAGTAAAAATGAAATTGCTGCACTCAAAAAAGAAGCTAAAAAGCTTGAGAAAGAAATGAACGAGCAGGTTACCTCACTTTATCAGTATAACAATACAATTGAAGGCTTGCCACTTAAAGACTTATTGAACGAATGGTTAAAAAACCTGATTTCGTTGGCCGAAGCAAAAGCCGGACTTCAGGTATTAGATACACGAAGAAGAGATTTTCAAAAAAATTATGAAATTTACGCACCTCTGGGAGCTACATTAAAACGCATCGAACGTGAAATTTCTGTTAATGAACAGGAATATTTGTCTTTGTTGCACAGCTTAAATACAGCAAAGCTTCAACAGCAAAATGAAGCAATGTCAACCAACATAAAACCTATTGATCCACCCTATTTTCCATTGACCCCAAAACCTTCGAAAAGAAAGATTTTAGTTGTAGCTGCCGGCTTACTAGGTTTTTTAATTATAGCTTTTGCAATTTTACTTGCCGAATACTTCGACAATACAATTAAAACATGTGAACGTGCTCAAAAATTGACCGGGCTTAATTTGCCTCTTCCAATGCTTAAAATATCCAGTAAATACAAATCCTATAACTTGCCATTTATTACAAATCGTTTAGTCGAATTATTGGCCCAGGAAATAAAGGCAAAATTGTCTTCAGCTACAAATGAAGACGATTTAACATCCAGTGCAAAAGTTATTACTGTTTTCAGCACACTCGAAAAAGAAGGTAAATCATTTATTTCGAGTAAATTAGTCAACAAATTCAGATTGATTGGTGATAAAATTCTTTACATGAATTATTCATTCAAATCTTCCGAAGAATTAATCGTTGACAAACCAATTGTTCAGGATCAGGTTAAAGAAGAAATTAGGCCAAAAGGTTTTTTGTTACGAGTGATTTCGAGTTTTGCGAACATTTCATTACTTCATGAGGATGTTGTTTCGAGAAATGCAGATGACATCACTTATTACATTGATGAAACTTTTATGGAAAAGCAAGATGTAATAGAATTGGTTAACTCAAACACTTTAAATACTTTAGATATTTACAAATATGTTTTTATCGAAATCCCTTCAGTTTTATATTATCCTTTTCCAAACGATTTAGTTAAAAAATCTGACCTTTCGTTGCTCGTGCTAAGGGCAAACCGTGAATGGAAATCTGCCGATGCAGGCGCATTAAAAATGTTATCAGGTTCATTAAACAACAGTCCTTTAGCAATTTTAAATGCTGTCGAAATTGAAGAAATTGAAACAGTTCTTGGTAATTTGCCTAAAAAACGAAGCCTTTTCCGCAGGGCAATGAAAAAAATTATCAATTTTCAATTTTACACCAAACAATCCATTTAAAGCACCGGAAAAGTGATTATAGCTTTATTAAATAACAAAAATGTTTTATCACTATTTACAAATGTCAGTATTGCTGCTTTTGGACTATTGAGTTTTCTTTTACTTACACGATCTCTCGACAAGGAACTTTTTGGAGCATGGGTAATTTATACTGTGGCTTCGGGATTAATCGAGATGATGAGGTTTGGCTTAACAAAAGTGGCAATTATTAAATTTCTTGCAGGTGCCAATTCCGAGCAAAGAAAGAATATTTTAGGTTCCAACTGGATTATTGGCAGCGTGATAACAGTCATTTTGGCTATTTTAATAGTTTTTACAAATTTTATTTTTTTTTCGTATATCAGTGAAACGGGTTACAGATTTTTTTTTGTCTGGT
>CAIYZW010000195.1 GCA_903930725.1 uncultured Bacteroidota bacterium | reverse complement strand
TGTTGTTATATTTGCCTGCGGTTGAAATGGAACAGCTTTAACTGCTTCAAAAGCATTAATTCTGCCAGCTCCCAACATCCCGATATAATCAGGATTAACAGCGTCAATGTTGTCGCAGGCTGTCTCAATAATTAATTCAACCGCATCTGGTGAAGTTGCCGGGTTTATAGATAAAATTAGACTTGCTAAACCTGCAACCATCGGGCAGGCCATCGAAGTTCCCGAAATATAGTTATAATAGCCCATTGCACCATTTGCGTAATAAGTACTCAAAAGTCCGCCAGGACCAGGAACACCAGTTCCTCCCGGTGCAGAAACATCAACCGAAGTGTTGTAGTTTGAAAAATCGGATTTGTGATCGTTTTCGTCAGTAGAGGCAACCGAAATTACATGGTTATAATTTGAAGGGTAATGTGGTGTTGTAACGTTATCGTTACCAGCAGCAGCAACCAAAACTATACCCATGTTAAAGGCGGTATTCATCAGATTTTGTTCAGTTGTTGAAGAACCGGAACCACCAAATGACATGCTGATAATATCGGCGCCGTTATTCATGGCCCAGGTAACTCCCGGAACCATGTAAATGCCGTTTGGCTGTGTGTTTATAGATGATTTTACTGCAATAATGCTTGTATTAAAACCAATACCTGCAACGCCAATATTATTGTCGGTAATGGCAGTAGCCAGACCTGAACAATGGGTACCGTGCGACCATTCATCAGCATTTCCGCCAGCAGGTGGGTTTGAGCTGTTTGTGTTATTTTTTGCATCGTGCTGTAAAACGATTTTATCTGCAAGATCCGGGTGATCTGACCAGATGGCATTATCAACAATGGCAACTTTAATATCCGGTGAGCCATGGGTAATATTCCAGGCACCTTCGGCATCAATTACAT
The DNA here is from genome assembly GCA_903930725.1 of uncultured Bacteroidota bacterium. Lineage (GTDB taxonomy): Bacteria > Bacteroidota > Bacteroidia > Bacteroidales > 4484-276 > CAJATL01. The sequence continues at coordinate 6,222 of CAIYZW010000195.1, read as the reverse complement.
CCAGATGCCAGTTCCAGTTGCTCGGGCCGTTTACGAGGTTGTAAAGGCTGTCGTTTGGAGCGTATTCGGTGTAATGCATCGGTACTTTTTCGGCGTATTCGATTTCGGCTTTTTGCTGTAAATCGGCAATGGCCTGCTCTAATACAAAATGATCGGCAAACGAAAACTGAAACGTGCGCAGCAATTTTGGGTCGTTTATGTCAATCGGGCGCGAAACGGCAAGGACTTCATATTTGTCGAAAATATCCTGAAAAATAGCTGCATCCTGCTTTCTTACTGATTTATCGGCTTGAACAGCGATTTGAGGATTATAGTTGTCGTTGAATTTAACATACAACTGCCCATCCTGATAGTACTTCTCGTAAGTTTGAGCATTGGAACCAAAACTTAGAAAAAGCAGGGCAATCATCGCCAGAAAAATCGCTTTGGGAAAATGTTTAGTAAAAGTTTTCATGCGTTAAGTGTTTGAATTTGTATAATTTATATTTTATTAATTTGATTTCTTAACCAACCTTAAAAATGTTTTCAGTTTTGCAAAATTACTATTATTTTTCATCGGATCAGATGCCGGGGTACTAAAATCCCAATTTAAATTATGATCGAATATCTCGATGAAAATCTTTATAATTAGACTGTTAACTTTGAAATTGTTGCCTGACAGCAATCAATATTTTCATCAAAACATTTTAATGAGCTGAATTTCAAATTTATGAAAATGCCAAAATTCAGGTTACATTTGCAGCAAAACTAAAGCAAATGAATATCATAATTAAAAATATTAGAGAACTCGTTCAGGTTGAAACCCAGCCAAAATTGAAGGTTTCCGGACACGAAATGTCAACTTTAAAAACAATTAAAAATGCCTATTTGTTAATTTCCGATGGAATTATTACCGAATTTGGTAAGATGGAAAATCTGCAAAATTCGGCGAAAGCTGCCAGCATAAAGGAGCTCAAAGAGATTGATGCTACCGGAAAAATGGTTTTTCCATCTTTTTGCGATTCACACACCCATCTTGTTTATCCGGCAAGTCGCGAAATCGAGTATATTGATAAAATCAAAGGACTTTCTTACGAAGAGATTGCCAAAAAAGGTGGCGGCATCCTGAACACCGCAAAAAAAATGCAGGAAATATCTGAAGAGGAATTGACCGAATCGGCGCTTCAACGATTAAACGAAATCAAATTGATGGGAACCGGTGCTGTGGAAATAAAAAGTGGTTATGGCCTCACTCCCGACAGCGAATTGAAAATGCTTCGTGTAATTAAACGACTGAAAAGCCTTTCGTCACTTACCATAAAGGCAACATTTCTCGGCGCACATGCCATTCCAGCAATTTATAAATCTAACCCGACAGAATATGTTGATTTGATTATTAATGAAATGATTCCTCAGGTTGCTTCCGAAGAACTGGCTGATTATATTGATGTTTTTTGTGACCGGGGATTTTTCACGGTTGACGACACCGACCGAATTTTAAATGCCGGGATGAAATATGGCTTGCGTCCCAAAATTCATGCAAACGAACTCGATTTTTCAGGCGGAGTTCAGGTTGGCGTAAAATACAATGCGCTTTCCGTTGATCACCTGGAATATACCGGCGAGGCTGAGATTAAAGCTTTGCTAAACTCCGAAACCATGCCAACGATTCTACCCGGGGCTGCTTTTTTCCTGAATATGATTTATGCGCCAGCCCGCAAAATGATTGAAGCAGGCTTGCCCGTGGCCATGGCCAGCGATTTTAATCCTGGATCATCGCCTTCCGGAAACATGCAACTTATCCTTTCGATGGCCAGCATACTGTACAAACTTACCCCAGAGGAAGCCATCAATGCAACAACCATCAATACCGCCTACGCCATGGATTTGAGTGAGGAATTGGGAAGCATTTGTGTGGGCAAGAAAGCCAATGTTTTTATTACCTGCCCTATCCCATCATACCAGTTTATGCCCTATTATTATGGCAGTAACAAGGCTGAATCTGTAATTTTAAATGGTGAAATTCAATAATTTAATCTTTAGAAAAAATTAAATATTGCTAAGAAAAACCTATTCGATAACCTTCCTCACCGCGTCAATCACGGTTCCATCAACCCATTTTATTACAGCAACTACTTCATCGCTGAATCTAGGTTTTGCAGGTACGCCGCAAATTTTCTCGGCTTCGGCTTTTAAATCCTGAATTGTGACGATTGGCAGCGTGGTATTTTTCATCTTTTCGATGAGGTCGGTCCGCAATGGATTTATCGCAATTCCTCTTTCGGTGATGATTACATCAATAAGTTCGCCAGGAGCGCAAAGTGTTGTTACTTCGTCTTTTACAACCGGGATCCTGTCGCGGAAAAGCGGAATAGGCAGAATAGTACATTTTGAGAAGAGACAATTTTGCCAGCCGCCAATGCCGTGTAGCAGGTATCCATCGGAATGACTTACAACGTTAGCGTTAAAATTCACATCAACCTCAGTAGCGCCGAGAATTACCACATCAACCATGGAGGCAAAATTTCCTTTGCCATGAAAATTGTAGCTTGTAAATGGGCTGGTGTTTATGTGTCCGTCATTTTCGCGCATTGAGCGGACGCCTTCCAGATCAAAAGTCTGGCCATCAAGAATATAATCAACCAAGCCTTCTTCGAGCATTTGAACTGGATATTTGTTACTTCCGGCACGTATAAACCGTGCTTTCCAGCCACGCTTCTTCAAAATTTCACTAAAATAAATTCCTATCGAAAGTGCGGTTCCGCCGCTTCCTGCCTGGTACGAAAAGCCATCCCGCACAATTCCGGCCTCATCACAAAACTGAGCAGTCATCTCGGCGATAAGCAAACGATCAGGACTTTTGGTTACTTCAGTAGTCCCTGAAACGATTTTTTCGGGTAAACCAACTTTATCTACAACAACCACATAATCAACATAATTTCCATGAATCTGCCAGGGAATACATGGGAACGGAACCAAATTATCGGTTACAACAATCACTTTGTCGGCATATTGCGAATCGCCAAGCGCAAAACCCAAAAGCCCGCAAGCGGCAGGACCTCGGTCGCCGGTTGCATTTCCAAAAGGATCGGCTGTTGGAGCGGCAATAACGGCAATATCAATCTGAACTTCGCCATCCTGAATGGCCTGGTAGCGGCCACCATGCGAGCGTAAAACTCCAACGCCCTGCATCCGCCCCTGTGAACAGAATTTTCCAAGAATCCCGTTCATGCTGCCTTCGATACGATTGATCGTCCCGTCTTCAAGATATTTTATAAGAGGTTCGTGGCATGGGAAAGATGCCGACGGAAACCAACGGAGATTTTTCACGCCGAGTTCATGGGCAATATCAAAAATCTGGTTGGCGATGACGTCGCCATTCCTAAAATGATGATGGGTCGAAATAGTCATTCCATCTTTTAAACCAGCTTTGATGAGTGCTTCTTTGAGATTTTCGATGGTTTTGTTGCCATCAGCCGGATAATTGGCGCAACTGGAAATACGAGGAGCAAATTTGCGACCTGTTGGAATAAATTTCCCAATTCCCATAAACGGCACCTGCACTTCACCATTGATTTCGGTTGGAACCATGCGGCCTGCAGCATTTTTTACCAGTTTATCATATTTTTTCATAACTTACTGATTATCTTATAAATGTTTAAATAAAAGAAAAATTAAACCTGTTCTGCCAGCATTTCTTCACGCCAGGTTGGATTGAGCAAACCAACAGAAATTGCCAGATTAATGGTTTTTTGAGCGCGTTTTACCACAGGTGCATCAATCATTTTTGTACCAAGCGAAACAACGCCTAAACCTTGCTCTGTTGCAATAATGAAAGCATTTACAATCTTTTTGGCCTTATCAATTTCGGTGGCATCAGGAGCAAAATTATCGTGAATAACCTTAATCTGGCGGGGATGGATGCAGCCCATGCCATCAAAACCAAGCGATTTTGAAGTTATCACGTTCTGTTTGAGGCCTTCCATATCGCCAACATCCGAAAAAACGGAATCTATGGCCTGGATTCCAGCAGCTTTGGCCGCATTTACAACCTGTGTCCTGGCAAAAAATGATTCAGTTCCTGCAGCAGTGCGTTTTACACCAAGATCGGCGGTGTAATCTTCGAGGCCAATGGCCAGGGCAACAACATTGTCCGAGGCCGAGGCAATTTCATATGATTTAATAACTCCCAGTGCACTTTCGATGATCGGCATCAGCCAGATGGGCCGTGAAATTTTCAGTTCAGCATGAATCTGAGCGATTCTATCATTTACCTGCTTTATCTGATCAGCACTTTCGCATTTGGGAACCAGGATAAGATTAACGCCATGGGGGACAAGAAAATCCAGGTCTTCCAGTCCTTTTGGAACCTGGTTGATGCGAACCATTTTTTCGGCACCATAAAAATTAAGGTTGCGTAAAGCGTTTCGGACCATAAACCGTGCTTCGTGCTTTTTATCGAAAGCAACGGCATCTTCAAGATCGAGGATGAGGCCGTTTGGCTTATGAAGTCCGGCGTTGATCATCAGGCTGGGTGTATTTCCCGGCAGGTAAAGCCTCGAAAACCTGTTTTGATCTTTCCTGGTCTCGAATTTGTTTTCTTCGAATACATCAAAAAGGAAATTTTTATCAGTTTCGACGAGTAATTTAATGGCAGCTTCGATGCGGGCGGTCTGCACATAAGGCAAAGCGCCGCTGTCATCAATTTCGAGGATGCAGTTTTTGATATCGAAAAACTTGAGAACATCCAACGCAAGTTGTTCAATATCTTTACCGTACAATGTTTTTACCTTGCTTTCGAGGCGTAGTTCAATGCCTTCGTTTTCGGTAAGTTCGAAGCTCACAAAACAATCGGAACGCACACGTTTTCCTTTGTTTCCGGCAGTTGCTATTTTTCCCAAATCAACCTCCGCTTTAAATTATTTATGATTGATGATTTTTTTTAAAGATGTCAGCAAAAATATTTCAAATTTTCGGGCTATCAAGGTAGAACGAATATAAATTTTGGATGAAAATTGATTTTGGATTTTCCAAATACTGGGCTGCATTTGCAATGCCGCTTAGCTGGGGCGACTCCAAATAATATTAGAATTTTTGGTCTCTAACTCCCAATATTATTTGAATATTTTGTACTATAACTCCAAGAAATCATTGAATAATTTGGACTTTCAAGTATTATTCCTGACTTTTGGGATTAAAATCAAACCTACCATTTTTACTGGTTTTCATTTTGAGAAATATTCCGAAAACCCGTTTCACTCAAAAAAACTATTTTTGCCGCTCTGAACAAAACTACTCATGATATTTAATAATAAAACTGATCTTTTTTCCGGAAACTATTATAAAATAATACTTTACAAGTTTTTAACAGCCTTTGTTTTGCTTTGGTTGAGCCGTGTTTTATTTTATGTTTTAAATACTTCCTACTTTTCGCACCTTTCGTTTACCGAAGTTTTGGCAATTCTTTTTTATGGCATCCGTTTCGATTTATCTTCTTTGTTTTTGCTGAATAGTGCATTCATCATTTTAATGACTTTGCCCCTGCCCTTTCGGAAATACAGACTTTACCGCAGTTTCGGCGGTTTTTTCTTTTATCTTGGAAACATTGCAGGCCTGTTGACGAATTTTGTTGATATCATTTATTTCCGCTTTACACAGAAAAGGATGACTGGTGATATTTTCGCTTACCTCCAGGCCGAAGGAAATGTTGAAACTTTGCTTCCACAGTTCCTGCGCGACTTTTGGCACATCTTGCTGCTTTTTTTAATCTTCGTGGCAACCCTTATTTACTTTTCACAAAAAGCAAAATTCAAATCCCAAAAATCAAATCAAAAATGGGTAGTTTTTTATTCGCTCCAAATGGCTGGATTTATTGCTGCGGCTGGAATTAGTGTCGTTGCCATTCGTGGAGGTTTTCAGTTAAAACCGATCAACATTATTACTACCGGAAATTATACCGAGGCACGAAATGCTCCGTTGCTGCTGAATACACCTTTTACCATTATGAAAACCTTTAACCAGGCGGGTTTACAGCGTTTGCATTACTTTGAAGACAGCAAACTTCAAGACCTTTATTCGCCGGTTCATCCTACAAACGAAATCCAGGTTTTATACAACGACACGGTTTTTCGACAGAAAAATATTGTGATCATTATTATGGAAAGCTTTTCGAGCGAGCATATCGGAGCTTTTAACAAACATATTTCAGGCTATCAGGGTTTTACACCATTTCTTGATTCGCTC
>CAIYZW010000194.1 GCA_903930725.1 uncultured Bacteroidota bacterium | reverse complement strand
GTTTCCAACGACCTGGTGCCCGATGAACCAGTGCTGGGCTACTTCTTGGTAGCCGGCATTTCGACAAAGCGGATTTTTGTGAATAAGCCCATGCCGCCGGTACATTTTTATTATGCTGTTTGCGAATTGAGTGAAGTTGATTTTAATAATGTTGCTGATATTTATCATAGTTCACCAGATGAATGGCCCATTTTTTTGACCACCGGAAACGAGGGTGGAATTGCGCTTCCCAGCCAGGATTGTATGGATTGCCGCCTGGCCGGAGGAACTGTGGAAAAGCCTGATTTTTGGATAGATTGGTAAATACTATTTTAAATTTTGAATGTGAAAACAACTTTCCGGGTATTGTTGATTATAAAAAGCGAACGAATGAATTTAAAAATTCATCTCTTTGTGCTGTTTGCCATGCCTGTTCTGTTGTTTTCGTGCATCGAAAAATACTATCCCGAGCTGGACAGCAAATATGAAAATGTGCTGGTGGTTGATGGCATGATTTCCAACGAACCCGGCCCGTATTACATCAAACTTTCGGTAGCTTCGACAGTAAACGACCGTGAGTTTTTGCCACTTTCGGGCTACAATGTTGCAATTATTGATGATGCCGGAACTACGGAGCAATTGAGCGAAATTTCGCCTGGAACATACACCACCTCTCCAAATGGAATTCAGGGCGTTGTTGGGAGAAAATATAAAACACAGTTTGTTTCGCCGGATGAGAAAATCTATCAGTCGGATTTTGAAGTATTGAAAAACCCCATCGGAATTGATACCGTTTATGCCATTTTTGAAGCGCATGCAAATCCTGACGGTATCTTCCCGTATGAGGGGTATCAGTTTTATCTCGACACCAAAATAGCCCCGGGTGATACGAATTTTTATATGTGGCGTTTGGAAAAGAGCTTTGAATTTCGCTCCGATTTTCTCATCAGCCATGTTTATAATGGTTCGTTACGACCTTTTTCCAACGCCGATTCATTACAAACCTGCTGGAAAACTGATAAAATTCAGCAAATTTTCACGTTCAAAACAACAGGCATGTCTGAACCAGTGGTCACCAAATTTCCGTTGAACTATGTTAACACCGAAACCCGGGAACTCATGGAAAGATACAGCCTTCGGGTAAAACAATTTACCATCACCGAAAATGCCTACACTTTTTGGAACAATGTACGCGAACAGAACACAACACAGGGAAGTTTATATACAAAGCAACCTTTTCAGATACGCGGTAATGTTTATAATACCGAAACACCTGATGAAACGGTTTTTGGGTCTTTCCTGGTGGCCGGTATTACCGAAAAGCGGATTTTTGTTAACCGGCCGGCGGCAATTTTGCGTTACTCCGTTTGTACGCTTGAGGATGCCGATTATAAAAATGTTGGGACGGTATTTATGACTAAACCCGATGAATGGCCGCTTTATATAACCACCGATGTAAATGGCATCAGAGCGTTTCCAAACCAGGACTGCATTAATTGCCAGCTTAGGGGTGGCTCGATTGTAAAGCCTGATTTTTGGACAGAATATTAATTTTTGAATATCAAATTTTTTGGAAGTGAAAAAAACATTATCGATGCTTTTATTTTTCGGTCTCTCCGTGAGTTTTGTTTCAGGTCAGATGGTCAGGATGCCTTCAAATTCGGGTATTACCGATGGTATTACCGAAAAAATCAGCCTTTTCACCGACCGGAATTTTTACCTTTCGGGCGAAGAAGTTTGGTTTGTGGCTTATATTTTTGTCAATGAAGCACCTTTTGTTCCGGATTTCAGCCAGGTTCTTTATGTCGAATTATCTGGCAGCGACCAAAAAGCGATGGTTAAAAAAAAGTTTAAGATCAGCGGCGGGATTGCAAAAGGAAGTTTCGGGATTCCCGAAGAGGCTCTATCAGGAAATTACGTGTTAAGAGCCTATACGCTGTTTTTGAAAAATTCGCCGCCCGAAACATTTTTTACAACAATGCTGTCGGTGATAAATCCCGAAAGGCCGCTTCCCGAAAACAGCCAGAGCCCAACAATTGCAACTTCGCAAAACGATGCCGAAAACGCAATCGAAATACTTGTAAATAGCAGCAAAACCAGTTACAGTCCCAGGGAGCTGGCCGAACTGAATCTTTCGGCCAAAACCGAAACCCCGGCAGATTTTGCACATCTATCAATTTCGGTTGTAATACACGGGTCTTTTGCCGATACCGACAAATTTTTTACCGGCATCACCGCCAATCAAAAAGCCGAATCCCCCGAAAACCTCTTGTGGCTTCCCGAAATCAGAGATGTAAGCCTGAGCGGGATTATCAAAAATAAAAAAACAAACCAACCCGAAGCAAACATTCGGATTTACCTTTCGGTACTGGGCGAAGAGCCTCAGTTTCACATCACCAGTTCCGGCGAAAACGGAGAATTTGTCTTTTCGTTAAACCGCACAACAAACATCCGCGATGTTTTTATTTGTTCTGATCATGATCCCGAAAAGGATCTGGAGCTTTTAATAAACAACGATTTTGCTGGCAACTTGCCTCCTACAAAAGAAACAAATCTGGCCATTGATACTTCTTACAAAAAACTAATCGAAGAGATGCTCATCAATCAACAGGCGGGCAAGGCTTTTCGGCAAAAAGACACGGCCAGGAAAGAAGAATTTAACGAAAATCCGCTGATTTTTGGTAAACCCGGAATTTCGGTTTCGTTGAAGGACTTTATCGAATTACCAACGCTTGAAGATGTTTTTAAAGAACTTGTTACGTCGGTTTCGGTAAAATCGAAGAAGGATAAATCATACCTCCAGGTGCTTAGTGCCGAAACCAACAGGATGAATAATTGCAGGTTTATTTTTTTGGATAATGTACTGGTTTTTGATGTTGATGCTTTGTTAAATATCCCGCCATCCAAAATTGAACGCATCGAAGTGATAAACCGGACGCATTATCTGGGCGATTTTGCCCTTGATGGCATCATTATGATAACAACAAACACGGATAACTTTGCAGGATATGCTTTCCCAAAGGAATCTGTTTTTCTGGAGTATCAAACCATAACACCAGCCACCGGATTTAACGCTCCCGATTACAGCAATCCGGAGCAAAAGTCGGCCCGGCTGCCCGATTTCAGAACACTGCTTTACTGGAATCCTGATGTTGAATTCAGAGATGGAAAAACCACCATTTCGTTTTACACCTCCGATCATTGTTCGGCTTATGATGTGATTGTTCGTGGATTTACCGCCGAAGGAAAACCGTGTTTCGGGAAAACTACTTTTCAGGTTGAGCCAGCAAGAAAGTAAGGTTTACGCTGAATCATTATCAGAATGACCTTATGGAATTTTCATGAAGTCTTGACTTTTTCTTTGTTACTTTCTTTTGTGTCAAGACAAAAGAAAGTAAATCAAACGGTTTAAAACATCAAGCAAATAATATGAAGACAAGTGCGACAATGTACTTTGTGAGAAGAAACTATCGCTGAACCCGGAAAAGCACCGAATCAGCCGGGATGACGCTGTTAGGACGCAACACTTTCATCCATTGATCTTTTGCGGCCAGGAACTGCTGCTTGTATTTTTCGGCAACGGGCATAGCTGGGGGTGATTCAACTTTTAATGGGTCGATGGGCTTGTCGTTTTTATAGAACCTGAAATCCAGATGCGGCCCTGTTGATAAACCTGAACTGCCTACATAACCAATAACCTGGCCTTGCTTAACGCGTGCCCCGGATCTTATCCCGGGTCCAAAATTATTCAGGTGCAGGTAAGCCGTCGAATAAGTTCCGTTGTGCCTTATTTTAACGGTCTTGCCACCACCGCCACCGAAACCGGCAGAAAGAACAGTTCCGTCTCCAATCGAAACAACGGGTGTGCCACGATCGGCGGCATAATCAACACCAAGATGAGGTCTTCGGATCTTGAGGATTGGGTGCATCCTGGAATATGAGAAATTGGAACTTATCCTCTTAAATTTTAATGGTGCTTTTAAAAATGCCCGCCGGAGACTGTTGGCTTGTTCGTCAAAATAATCACCAGCGCCATCCTGCAGATAATAAAAAGCAAATTGATCTTTACCGTAATGATTAAACTTGGCCGCCAGGATTTTTCCATAGCCAATGGCATGGCCTTCTACAAAGAGGTTTTCGTAAACTACCTTAAAATAGTCGCCTTTCTGGATACCAAAAAAGTCGATGGTCCAGGCATAAATTTCCGACATTTCGTTGGCTAAGTTCGGGTCGCCATCATTTTCGGCTATAGCGTTCCACAACGACGATTTGATAACTCCGCTCAGCGTATCAATTTTAACAATCACTTCCTTTTTGTCGCGATGGGCATGAACGGAATCCCCCAAGTCGTAAATCACATAATCGATGGGTGAAATTTCATACACGAAATACAGCAGTTTTTTCTTAACATCGTCGGTTACAATTACTGTGTAATCGTTTCCCTGCCTGATTTTACGAAGGTCGAAAAGATACTGGGAGCGTTTTGCAAGCAGGTCAATTTTTGGATATCCGACGTTGTAGCGGAGCAGGATGTCGGATAAATTCTCGTTAGTACGTACTTTGTGTTTATAAACCATAAGACTATCAACCCTGATTCCGTACTCAAATTTAGGTTCTACAGCGAGGCTATCCGCCTCAATAACTACCTGTTTTGGGCGGAAAAAGCATCCCTGCCACCATAAAAGGAAAATTAAAAATGCCAGTGTAGCGGGAATAATCAGGATGAGTCGTTTGTTCATGCTCAAATTTTTACGAAAAATAATAACTCTGTAAAAATGCAACTATTTTAGAAGTTCGATAAAATCTTTGATTCGGGCGTTTGGCACAGTCACCGAAAGATGGTATTGATCAATTTTCCAGCCTTCGGTGCCGAGATGAAGTGTTCCTGAACCACGGCAAACGCCCATCCAGGTGTCGAGAAGCTCATTAAACCACGCGGTTGTACCGTCTTTTGAAAAGTAAATATTCCGGGAAGTTGGTGTAAAATCCCAGGCCGTTTCGCGTTGGAAATACTTGAGTGACCAATCGTAAAACTCCTGCCGGTTCCAGCATTCGGTGGCATCGGTGCCGATGTAAATTCCGTTTTCATCCATCGCATCAAAAAACACCAATTCATCGGCTTTTGCCGCAGCCTTGTGCCAGTCATTTAAAAAGGTGTTAATGGAAAGTGTGTCGTGTGTGAGATTTTCCCTTTCAAAAATTGAGTTTGAGGGAATCTCAGAGCAGCCGGTGGTTTGGCGGGTGTCGGTGATTTTATCAATTTTCCAGCTATCACCGCTTTTCAGCAGCTCAAAATTATTGATCCCGCAATGATGCAGGCTGTCGTTGAGGTAAAAGGTGTAGTTCATGATACAAACAGCAAAGTTGCCACTCATCGTCAGATGATAATCTCCGGTACGCTCTTCCCAGGTTTGCAGGTGTTTTTTCCCGACACCATCATTAAAACTGTTTTTCGATACCTGCGTTTTGAACGGAATATTGCTTTTTGAAGTTACTGTTACGATGGTGGCATTTTCGGTAAAAAGGCTTCTCAATCCCGTCGAATCGTTGCTGTGCATCGCATCGAACAACTTTTGGATGAGCGATGTAATGGCCAGTTTATCAACCTTGCTTTCCTGTGAAATACCCTGAAAGCATGCTAATAAAAGTGCTAAAAAAAATATTGATTTTTTTGTCATTTCCCCTGAATCAGGTCGCAAAAATAGGCCTTATCAAATTAGGAAAAAGCCTAAAAAAACAAAAAATAACCTCGAAAAGTGATGAAACGGGAAGGGCAGCGAAGCTATTCTTCACTGATAAATGGCTTGATTTCCTCAGTCGAATGAAAACAATTGAAGTCGCCTACAGATGTACTGAGAAGAAATCATGATCCAACAAATACATTATCAGTTGATTAGGCTGTCCGTTTTTAGAAATTACCGGGTATCAACAATAAGATAATTGTTTACATTTGCTTGAGTTTTCCGCCAAATACCAAATATGAGTAATGGGTAAGTTTGGTACAAACATTTTTGGTTTACAGGTGAGAAGTCTTTGTAATGCTTTAAATATTTTTTAGATAAATCTTGTGCCAGGAATCAATAATTTCAATATCAGTCGGTTGGTAGCCTTGTTCGTTTTGCTACAAATATTGTCTGTTTCAAAAAATTCGACAGCACAGAACGTTGATTCCTTGTATCAGGTTATCAGTTCAGTTACGAGCGATAGTGCGCGCATCATCGAAATGGTAAAGATTTCCGGTGTTTTGTCAGAAGAATACCCGGATTCGGCTATGGTGGTTCTGATTCAGGCCGAAGCAATCGTTTCAAAAAAAAGCGCAGGTTATTTGACAGCTAAAATACTTTATCAGAAGGCGCTGCTATTTCAAAAAATTGAAAAATACCCCGAGGCGCTTCAATATTTTTATGAGGTTAAAAACAAGCTCGAAAATTACGAAGGAACAATTAACGACACCATCATTACCAATTTTTATCTAAACACCCTTAACAGCATTGGAGTTCTGTTTTTTAACACCGGCAAACTGACCGAGGCCATTGAGTACTTTGAGTCCGGAATAAATTATTTTAATCAGCATATCAATCAACAATTTCCGGAGGCAAATCAGGACATGATGTTCAGGTTCAACCTGAATATCTGCGGTGGATATTTGAAGCTGAGGGATTTTAAAAAAGCAGGTATTTATGCCACCAAAGCTATGCAATACCTCAATGCTGATGATTATCGTTCGTATGCTACGCTGTTAAATAATCTTTCAATCATTGCACGTGAAACCGGCGACCTCGAAAAAGCCTTCGATCTGATCAGGAAAGCGCTTAATGTGTGGAAGGAGAATAATGATGAACGCGGATTGGTTCAGGCCTATAACAATTTAGGTCACTGCTATTTAACCGATAAAAACAGCGTCGAAGCCCTCAGGAATTATCTGCTGGCTTATGAAATTTGTCAAAAAAAAGACTTTAAGTCATCTGCATTGATTTCGCTGGAAATGATCAGTGGTATTTATGCCGAACTCAACAATTTTGAAGAAGCTTACAAATACCACGTGCTATTCAAGCAAACCAGCGACAGCCTGATGAATATTGAGAAAATACGACAAATTACGCAGCTTGAGTTGCAGGAAAAATTTAACAAGCGATTACAGGAATCC
>CAIYZW010000193.1 GCA_903930725.1 uncultured Bacteroidota bacterium | reverse complement strand
TGTCCTCGATTAGTTTTATCATGGCAAAAAATATGTTGGAATTGCCATTCCAGGCAAAAACCCGGTCAATGGTGCGAAACTCGGCGCGTTTATCCTCAAAAAATTTGATGTCGCGGTTGTTGTTGAGCAGCACATAAATAGGGATGTAGGGATATTCTTTTTTTATATCTTCGCTCAGAACGAGGGGCAATTTTTTATCAACGCCAACCATCACAATAATGAGGTCGAAATGTTTGGACTGAAGTTGCTCAAAAGCCTCCTCAGCCGACGAAACCCCCGTTATACGAGGCACTGAAGTAAGATTAAGCTGATGATATTCGTCGAGGACATATTCCGAAAACCTTCCCTCTTTTTCGATACTGTAAGCGTCGTAGAGATTGGCTACAAGGAGGATTTCCTTTACTTTGAACATCATCAGGTCGTGGTAAATGTCGCGGGCATAATTGTTTTTATTGATAAATTTTTGCAACAGCTGCCTGCGGGGAATAATAACCTGTGGTTTTTCGGGTATTTTTTCGCGGGTTATCGAAATAATATGCTTGCCCCTGATACTGTTGATATGACCGGCAATCATCCCGGCAAGGTTCTCGATCAGGTGGCGTTCTTCTTTTAAAAAAGGGCCTTCATCAATTTTTGGGAACGATTTAAGGTAATACACCTCGATAGTACCATCCTTATTATCAATGGTTTCGAATGTTTGTTTTTGAACCCATTGTGTCACCCGGAAATTGGCAGTGCTAAATGATTTGTCGTCCGAGGTAATTTTTGCCGCCGTAAATTCGGGGTATTGCCACGCCCTGGGAAGGATCAGACAAATTTGCTGCAATGTTTCTTCGATGGATTTTCCCTGCCTCAATATGGCGGTGGTTTGATTAATACAAGCCAATTCCTTGAGCCGCTCGGTTGTAATCTGGGTGGTTTCGCGGCCTTTAATCCCATGAATGTAACCAAGTATCATCGTAGAGATGTTATTGATCAGGTTACGCTCCTCTTTTAAAAATGGCCCTTCATCACATTTGGGGTAATCTTTAAGGTAAAAAATCTCGATCGAGCCCTTTTTGTTATCAATCGTTTCGAAGATTTGCTTTTGCACCCAGTGCGATTCTTCAAAATAGGGACTAACATATTTTTGTCCGTCAAAAATTATCCTGGCTACAGTTTGATCGGGAAATTGCCAGCCGTTTGGTAAAATCGAAACCACCTTTTGCAGGGTTTCGTCCAGCGAACGGTCTTCTTTAAGGATTTCGCGGGTTTCGTTTATGGTTTGAAGTTCCTTTAACCGTTCGCGGGTTTCGTAGGTTAATTTTTCGAGTTCTTCTCTTAATGGTGTATTTTCGGTCATGGCTATTACAGCTAAAATTCGTATTTTATTTTTCTAAACTCTAATTTCATTAAATTTGAATAAAACAGAAAACGTTTCAAAGTAAATGATTTTCTGTGAACAAAATAACACTAAATACAAAATTTGGGTTTATGCTGGTTTTAAGTAATCATTATCAATACATTACATTAATTCCAACCATGCTACTGACAGGCTTCCAGGAGAACCTGGAGCATCGGAGAATATTAACCTGTAAATTTTTTTGGAAAAATAAACCAT
>CAIYZW010000192.1 GCA_903930725.1 uncultured Bacteroidota bacterium | reverse complement strand
TTTGGAACACTCCCTTTAACCCAATGACAATAATTACAATTGGTGCAACAATTAATGGAGTACCATTAGTTGCAGGAGATGAAATTGGTGTTTTTGATTCGAAAACACCAACAGGAACCAAGTATTGTGTTGGATCGGTTACACTCTCACACTCGGTTTCTCCGGAACAATATGTTCAAATTATATGTTCGATGGATGATGGAACCAGCCCATTAAATCCTAATGGGTTTACTCAGGGGCACAGTTTTCTTTACAGATACTGGAAAAATTCAGTAAATATGGAAATTGCTGACGTTCATTTCGATTTTCCATATTCCGGTTTTGATCAGAATTTTACCGCACTGGGTACAGCGATTGTTTCACTTTCAATCTCAGCAACCCTCCCGGAAACACACGTTATTAATCTAAACGAGGGGTGGACAAATATTTCTTCTTATTTAATCCCTCAAAACAGTAATGTCGAACAAATGTTTTCGGCCATTTCCGGCAATCTTAAAATTATTCAGAATCTTGAAGGCCAGTATTATCAACCACTTGGTAATAATTCATTGATAAACTGGGATTATCAGGAAGGATATTTTGTAAAAACTGATGCTGCCCTTACACTTTCATTAATCGGAAATCCACCTGCAAGTAAACAGCTTTATCTGAAACAAGGATGGAATTTACTTCCCGTCTTGTCACAAGTAATTGTAAATATTTCTGACCTGTTCTTAGGTCAGCAAAATAAAGTAATAATGATAAAGGAAGCCATTGGATTTAAAATATTCTGGCCGGAAAAACAGATATCATCGTTGCAAATGCTTGAACCGGGAAAATCATACTTGGTTTACTTGAACCAGGAAACAATAGTTACTTTTTAGAATTTGTTTTTCTAACAAAACAGTTAAAAACAGGTTTCGAAATTGCGCAAACACGATGTTTTATTGATAAGTTAAGTTTAACTTTATTAAGTTAGAGGGTTGGTTTTATGTTAAAACCCTCCCAAAATCCTCCGCACCGCACCCAGATACCCGCCACCAAAAAGGTTTAGATGAATCATGAGGGGATAAAGATTGTAAATATCGAGCCGGTATTGCCAGCCTTTTTCGAGGGGATTATGGCGGTTGTAAACTTCGTAAAACCGCTGGTTGAAGCCGCCAAATAAGGTTGTCATGGCAATGTCAATTTCGGGATGGCCGTAGTAAACCGCCGGATCAAACAGGCAGGGTTTTCCCTGATGATTTACCATAAAATTTCCACTCCACAAATCGCCGTGAAGCAATGTTGGTGAGACTTTCGGGAAAATATCACCGAGTTTTTGGTACAATCTTTCAAAAGCTAAGATGTCGGTTTTGCTGATGGCGTTTTTTTCGAGGGCGTGCTTTACCTGGGGTTCGAGCCGTTCTTCTATAAAAAAAGTAATCCAACTTTCATGAAAATTGTTTTGTTGCACAAGCGAACCCATAAAATTGTCGTGGCCCAGCCCAATCTTTTCGGCTTTGTGGGAATGTAAGGCTGCAAGCGATTTTCCAAAGTCATCCCAAAAATCGTCCTTCATTGGGGCTGAATTTATAAATTCCATAAGCAGAAAAGAATGTTTACCAGCTTCGGCGGCTAATAAAACTTCCGGAACATTGACTGTACCTGAGTTTCGCAACAACTCAAGCCCTTTCGCTTCTTTTTGAAACATCAGTGGAAAGCGGGAGGCATCGTTGTATTTCAGGAAGAAATTCCCATGGTTCGTTTTTATCTGAAATGCCTGATTTATGGAGCCACCCGAAACCGGATGAAAAGAAAGTATTTGAGCGGGCTGGTTACTGCCGGATTGAAAAAAACCGGTTATTCCTTCAAGAATTGCTGGAGGAATCATCACCTTGCAGGATTATGCAAAGGTTGCATCAGCATTGCTTTTCGACCATCTTTTGAGAAGCATATCTCCCAAATAAAGCACAACAATCGAAATAACAATCATGAGCGAAATGGAGGTGAAGTGAAACGCCGAAAATGCTTTGCTGAATGTGGCAATGAAATTCCCAAACATACTCACGTAATTAATGCCACCATTACCTTCGGTACCGGCCATTTGATTAAAAAATGAAGAGAGATCGAAAGTTATAATAAAATAAACCACAGCAATTAAACCAGCGGCCAAACCTACATAATGCCAGGGTTTTAAACCGTTGTTTTCGATGATTTCAACAGGTCTGGCTTTTGGAATCAAAGCCATCACCTTATCTGTAAAATCGTCAGACGGCTGGATGGTTTCAGTTTTCTTAACCAGATTTCTTAAAAATTCATCTTCGATATGTTCGGTGTTTTGCTTTTCCATAATTAACTCAAATTAAAATGTTGTTCCAGCTCGCCATACATTTTTTTGCGAAGCCTGTAAAGTTTTACCTTCACATTCGACTGGGTTAAGCCGGTTATTTCGCTGATTTCATCGATTGATTTTTCGTTTTTATAAAACAAAGTTAACAACAAATTTTCATCTTCGGGCAACTTCTCCATCAAACTGTTAATGGCGTTAATCTGTTCATCTTCACTAAATTCGTTCACCGAACGGCTTACTTTGTCGGTGGTGTAATTATCAATCATTTCTTCGTTGATGGCGGCAAATTCATGCTTTCGTTTCCGGCTTTGCGAGATGGCTGCATTGTAAACAATCCGGTAAAGCCAGGTCGAAAAACGGGATTCGCCTTTAAAACCGGGTAAAGCCTGAAAAGCTTTTACAAAGGCATCCTGGGCAATTTCCTCAGCATCCTCGCGGTTTCTGAGAATTTTGACAGCAATGGTAAAAACCATTTCTTTATGCTTGTTTACGATGTCGGCAAAAGCCGTGGTATCGCCCTTGAGCACTTTTTCGATGTAAAATTTATCTTCTTTGTAAGCCATTCGCTGCATTTGACGGCGTTAAACAAATCCGGTTACACGAAGGGCAAAGATATTTTAATTTTGGGAAAAATCTGTGTATAAAAACAGAGACATCTTCGCGAAAAACTTTTATCTGCCTTTTGTAACCTCCTGCAAAAGGCAGCGTCAAAACTGGCGAACACAAAATGAATTTGAATGTTTAACTAAAAACGATAAAACAATGGAAGATGTTCTGGTCCCTTTGGGCGCTTTTACAATGGTTGTGGCAATAGTTTTCATCCTTGCCCGCCGCAAAGAACGGCTAACTTTAATCCAGCATGGTGCTGATGCCTCGATGCTAAAAATGGATAAAGCATCAAACAGTTCACTCAAATTTGGCTTGCTGATGGTTGGCGTTGCTCTGGGTATTTTGCTCGGAAACGTGATTTCGGAAACCACCTCCATCCAGGAAGAAGTTGCTTTCTTTTCGATGACTTTGATTTGTGGCGGCATTAGTTTGCTGGTTTATTACGGAATGATGAAAAAACAAAGCAAAGACGAAGACTCGATCAAAAAAGACTAAGAAATTCATCAGATTTTGATGAACTAAAAAGGGGCTATTCGGCCCCTTTTTAATTTTATCTCAATTAATATGAACAGGTTATTGGATAATTATCTTTTTAATAATGTCGGAGCTGCCCTGAATAATCTGGATAAAATAGGTGCCGGTTTCATTTTCCGAAATATCAATTTCGTTGTTGTAAGTTCCCCCGAAATCTTTTAATGTTTCGGAATAAACCCGGTTACCTTTTAAGTTGTAAATATTGATTGTTACCTTTTTTTGTTCCTGAAGTGTAAAACTGAGATTAAATTTTCCATTGCTGGGATTTGGTGCAAATTTGAGGTCATTGGTTAATAATTCGCCGTTTTTCTCTTTGATTCCTGCGCTTTTCAGTTCTTCTGCCGAAGCGTCATCCGGCCCGTTGATGATGATATTCGTTTTAATGATGATCACTTTTTTGCCATCTTCGCTTGTCCATGTTTTCTCTTCTTCGCCATCAACAATTATGGTAACAGTTTTTTCTTCGCCATTTTCGGCATCCACCTCACTTGTCACTGTTACGGTTTTTGTTTGTTCGCCGGTTTCCTCGTTAATGTCGGTTGTAACTATAATTCTCTGTCCATCCATTTTAATGGTTGTGTCGGGCTTGGCAACACAAATTACCTTGCCACCATCACACTTCATTATTTTGATGTTTTTTTCGACGATGGAATCTTTTGACCCGCAATCGTTGATTATCCTAATCTGTTTCATTCCATTACAGCACAGCGAATCAGAAACTTCAAAACCGTAACTCCTGAGCTTTCCCATTTCTTCTTCAATACCTTTCATATCAGCATTTATCCAAATCATGGATTTTTCGAGGCTATCTAATGAATTGCAATCAAACTTAAAATTAAAATTCATCGAATCGAGCTTACTCAGCTCATATTGAAGGTTTTTGTCATCGTTCCAGTATAAAAACTGGTTCGATGGTTCATCACCTTCAGTCACAAAAATTGTATCGGTTTTTGTAACCGTACCGTTTTCGTCTTCAACAATTTTGAGCGTAATAATTTTGGTACGCTCCTTTTTTGGGTTTTCGTTGCCGGTTTGGGCAAAAAGGGATGTGCCCAATGCCAGAATGCAGATGGCGGCAAAAATTACTGCAGCAATCTTTTTAAAGTTTACCTGAGTTTTTCTCATATTTAAATCCTCCTAAATTTTATGATGGTTAAATGTTTAATTCACGAAGCAAAACTATAACTATCTGAATCCGTGTTTAGTTAAGGTTAGGTTAACAAAGGTTAACAAAAAGTTAAGGTTGTAAGCACCGGTTTATTAATTTGTATTTTTGAAGCATGAACAGAAAAACAATAACACTTGTAATTGTGCTGATGAGCGTATCGCTTGCTGGAATTATTGCGGTTCAGTTGTTCTGGATACAAAATGCAATCTCCATTCAAAAGGAGCATTTCGACCGCAAAGTTAACGATGCGCTTACCGACGTGGTTGGTAAACTGGAGAAAAACGAAAACTATTTACTTTTAACCGAAAATCTGGATGAAATCGGGCAACAGTTCGATTTTCAGTTTCAGGGATTAGATTCGATCAGGAAATTCTGCTACGATTCGATTGACGCCCGGTTATCGGAATTTATGGGCGGTAATAAAAAGTTGGATTGGTTCGAAAAAGACCTCAAAGCCAGCCATCAAATCCAAAGTTATATTGATTCGGTGCAGACGAAATTTGCTTTTAGTTCCCCATCTTCCCGGCAGGTGGTGGTTACTTCAACTTTTGATGATACACTGATTAAAACGCATGGAAAAAATGGGCAGGTTTTTGTTTACAAAAACCGAGATGATTCCGCGCATTACGCCATCAGCACCTCGGTTAAGGTAGGTCAGCGCTCCGAAGAACTGAATGATATGTTTAATAAAATGATAGTGGAGGTTCAAAGTTTCTGCGTTCCAATCAAACAAAGGCTTGATAAAAATTACCTCGAAAGCTTATTGAGAAAATCTTTGGATAATAAAGGAATTTTAGATGAATATGAATTTGCGGTTATTTCTGGCACTGGCGACGAACTTATCCCGGTAAAATCGGCAGGTTTTACCGACGAAAACCTCGAAAGCCCTTATCGTATCAGCCTTTTCCCAAACGACATCTTCCAAAAGTCAAACTTCCTGTTGCTGGCTTTTCCAACACAGCAAAGGCACCTTTTCGAATCCATTTTCTTTCTGCTGCTTGGCTCCATCATCTTTACGCTCATTATTATCCTCACTTTTTCGATAACGATTTCAGTGATTTTGAAGCAAAAGAAAATTTCCGAAATCAAGTCAGATTTCATCAACAACATGACCCATGAGTTTAAAACACCCATTGCCACCATTTCGCTGGCCGCCGATTCGATAAATAATCCCAAAGTGCTCGATTTTCCTGAAAAGGTGAAGTATTTCACAAATATCATCAAAGAGGAAAACCGCAGGATGAACTCGCAGGTTGAAAATGTGCTGCAAATGTCGCTGATTGATAAACGGGATTTCGACCTAAGGGTGATGGAACTCAACGTTCACGAAATTATCGGCCGTGCTGCCAAAAACATCAGGTTGCAGGTCGAACGAAAAGATGGGGTGGTTGTCCTGGATTTAAATGCCGAAAACCCGGTCATCGAATCCGACGAAAACCATCTTTACAATGTAATTACCAATCTTTTGGATAATGCCATCAAATATTCGCCCGAAAAACCAAACATCAAAGTTGGCACCGAAAACACAAGCAACGGCATCAAAATTTGGGTCGAAGACAACGGAATCGGCATCAGCAACGAGGCACAGCACAAGATTTTCGATAAGTTTTTCAGGGTTACCACAGGGAATATCCACAACGTAAAAGGTTTTGGCCTGGGGTTGAGTTATGTAAAAGCCATCGTGCTTGCCTTTAAAGGAATAATAGCGGTGGAAAGTGAACCCGGAAAAGGTAGCCGGTTTGAAGTTTTTTTACCTTTTAAATATCTGGAATGATGGGAAAAAAGGTTCATGTTTTCATGGTCGAAGATGACCATAATTTTGGGGCCGTACTCAAATCTTACCTCGAAATAAACGATTATGTTGTTACTTTGGTTGACGATGGAAAGTATGCTGTGCGCGAGTTTCGCTCCGAAAATTTTGATATTTGCATCCTCGATGTAATGCTTCCAAACGTTGATGGTTTTCAGATTGCAAAGGAAATCCGTTTGATTAACAAAAATATTCCGCTCATTTTTCTTACAGCCAAAACCCTCAAACAGGATATTTTGCAGGGCTATCGCCTTGGTGCCGACGATTACATCACCAAACCTTTCGATTCGGAAGTTTTGTTGTGTAAAATCCAGGCCATCCTTAAAAGAAACGAAATTCAGGAAACCCAAAAAAATGATGCTGAGGAATTTACGATCGGGAGGTACAGTTTTAATTATCCGCATCGCGTAATTTTACTCGATGGCTCGGAACAAAAACTTTCGCCCCGAGAAGCCGAGTTGCTGATGATGCTTTGCCTGAAAAGTGGTGAAGTTTTGCCACGGGAGGTGGCACTTAAAAAAATCTGGGGCGACGATAATTATTTTACCACACGAAGCATGGATGTTTTTATCACAAAACTCCGCAAATACCTCAAAGACGACCCTTCTATCGAAATTGTGAACATCCACGGAAGTGGGTTTAAACTTACAACATCTTCAAAAAGCTGATTTCTTCTTTGGTGAGAAGGCGAAATTTACCACGAGGCAAATCTTTTTTGGAGAGGCCTGCAAAAAACACCCGGTCGAGTTTTTCAACTTTATATTCCAGCGATTCAAAAATACGGCGTACAACCCTGTTTTTGCCCGAATGAAGCTCGATGCCGATGTCGTGTTTATCAACCCCGGCGCCAACATACGAAATCCGGTCGGGTTTTATGAAGCCATCATCGAGGTTTACACCTTCGCTTATTTTAATCATGTCGCTCTTTGTCAAAGGTTTGTCGAGGTAAACATGATAAATCTTTTTAGTTTCGTGGCGTGGATGAGTAAGTTTTTTGGCCACCTCACCATCGTTTGTAAAAAGTAGCAAACCTGTGGTGTTGCGGTCTAAGCGGCCTACGGGGTAAACCCGCTCCTTGCAGGCATTTTCGATTAATGCCATCACCGTTTTGCGGTCCATCGGGTCGTCGGTGGTGGTGATAAAACCTTTGGGTTTATTGAGCAGCACGTATTGTGGCTTTTCGGTGGTGAGCGTTTGCCCGCCGATTTGCACTTTGTCGGTTGGATTTATCCTGGCGCCAAGTTCGGCAATAATTTCACCGTTTACCATCACAGCGCCGGTTTGAATGAGGTTGTCGGCCTCGCGGCGCGAACAAACACCTGAGTTGGCGATGAATTTGTTAAGCCTGATTTGTCCGCTTTCCGAAAGAGACTCACTGGGTTTTGGGCCATCTTTTCGCCTGGGACGGTCGGTTGAAAATTTATTGTAAGATTTTTTATACGGTTTTTCTGATGACCTTTCGTAGGATTTTGACGATTTTCTTTCGGTAGGTCTTTCGGTTGATTTTGAGAATGGCTTTGTCGCTGACCGGTCCACCGATCTGGCTTCAGCTCGCGAAGATGGCCTTTGTGAAGGCCTTTCAGCATTTCTTTCGGTGGTTCTTTCCGTAGATCTTTCAGACGATCTCGAATCAGGTCGTGCCGGACGATGCTCCGAAGCACCCGTTTCGGAACGCTTGTTAAACCGGGTTGATGGCCGTTCGGTTGACCTTTCTGATGGTCGTGAGGCAGGTTTTGACGAAGACCTGGTTCTTGGTTTTTCTTCGCCTTCCTGGAAGCCGCCACCAGTTGGCCTTCCTGTTTTGCTGGATTTGGACGAAGATTTTGGTTTTTTGATGAATTTGGAAAAATCACCATGTTTGCTTGATTTTCCGCCGGGAACCCGTGGATTTTCAGAATCTTTCATAAGTTATTTAAATTGGGCGCAAAGATAGATAAAGTTTTTTAAGCAGAAGAAGATGGCAGTGAGCAGTCGCCAGACGGCAGTCGGGTCAAACTGCCGACTGTTAACTGGCAACTGCCAACTCTTTTCCTTTTCAGGAAACCATCAGATTACAGCCCCTGACATCAGAATTATCGAAACGACCGACCACTTCAAAACTACCGTCGCTAAAGGTTTTTCCCAAATCCTGGGTGGCGATAAAGCTGCACGAATCAATATTTGCCAGGTCAAGGATGTTGATGCCGCCGGTTTTGCCGGGAAGGAGCAAAGTTAAAGGATCGTTTACATCACGGATAAGAACTTTCATCCACGATGGTGGCGTAAAAAGTCCATCACCGGAGGAATAGGCTTGCGAAAAAAGTTCAGTCATGCCGTATTCCGAATGGATTTTCGAGACACCAAATCCATCACAAAGCTGCCGGTGCAAATCTTCGCGTAAGATTTCACGCCTACGGCCTTTCATCCCGCCGGTTTCGATAATGGTGGTATTTTGAAGCGTGAATTTGTGTTTTTCGATAAAATCGAGCAATGCAAAACTTACCCCGAGCAATAAAATCTTTTGTCCCGACGCGTCAAGTAATCGGAGCTTTTTGGCTAATTTTTCGTGTTCATCCAAATAAAAACCACTTTCGGCCTGCCTGCTTTTTTTAATTAAATCTTCGACCATAAAAATGAGCGAGGAGCCTTTTCGTTCGAGATAAGAAGGCAATAACGCAAGAATACAATAGTCGGTAACTTTTCCATAAACCTGCTCAAAATGTGTTGTGAAGCTCCTTTCGTACAAAGCCAGATCGGTGTAAAAATGCTTGCTGACCGTATCGCCGGTTGTTCCGCTGCTCGAGAAAAATCCGGCAA
This sequence comes from uncultured Bacteroidota bacterium, assembly GCA_903930725.1. Lineage (GTDB taxonomy): Bacteria > Bacteroidota > Bacteroidia > Bacteroidales > 4484-276 > CAJATL01. The sequence goes on along the minus strand of CAIYZW010000192.1, from coordinate 6,817 downwards.
TTTGTTCTTTTGTTGTAATAATCCGGTGCGTTTTAAAAAACCCGATTGGCAAAAACGGAATTTTTAAATAATGATCAACCCGGTTTATTTTTACCTTAAGCTTATCAACAAAATCACTGTAAATGGGGTTGTTTTGATATTGATAACGAAATATTCTGAGAGCCTGGTCGTTCAAGGTATCGTCAGAATTTATCTGAAAGGTTTGCTGGATTAATTTATTCCTGTTCATTTCCGGTAATTTAATCAAATGAAGAAAACGAGTGTAAATATAGGACTTTTGCTGTTGGTGGTATCTTGCTTTTTTGTTTCATGCCAGGAAAAGGAAGAATACCCGGTTGTGCCCACACTTGAGTTTTCTGATTTCACGATTTACCGCACACAGGCCGGTGTTGATACTTTTGGGATTATGACTTTTTCGTACACCGACGGTGATGGAGATCTTGGCCTGGAAACCTACGATCAATCGGTCAATTTTTTTGTTTCTTACTATTCGATGGTTAATGGCCAGTTGAAAATCGGAACCCGTTATAATCCTTCAACAGGGAAAATTGACACGATAAATTTTAATGTCCGCATTCCGCATCTTGCACCTCCCGACTATACCGGTTGGTTAAAAGGAACCATCGAAGATACCATCAACCCGATAAACAACCCAACCTCCGGCAAAATTTATGACACCATCATGTTTAAAGCCTGCCTTTCTGATAGAGCTGGAAACAAAAGCGACACTGCTTCAACACCGTTAATCGTTGTCAAAAACAGGTAACAGCTCAGGTTTTATTACTCCTGTTTTTTTATTTGATTTTGAGATGCTTAAATTTGGCAGGTAAGTTTACTTTTGCAGGACTACTTTTTACTTGAGGGGAAACTTTTTTTTAATGATCGAAAATAAAGCAAACGAAGGCCGGAAAATTGTTATAATCAGCATCATAGTCCTTGTCGGGATAATTTTTGCTACACGCCTTTTTTATATTCAGGTGATTAACGATAAATACGTGCTTTCGGCAAACAACAACGTTTTGCGCTACATTACCCAGTATCCTGCCCGTGGCCTGGTTTACGACAGAACCGGAGAACTGATCGTTTTTAACGAGGCAGCCTACGACCTGATGGTTGTTCCAAAACTGGTGAAAACCATTGATACATTTCAATTTTGCAGGCTGATAGGAATTGATAAGGATGATTTTATCAGGAAAATGAAAAAAGCCAAAGGCTATTCCTACCACAAAGCTTCCATTTTTGAAGATCAGATTTCGAAGGAAAGTTATGGATATATCGAAGAAAAACTATACAAATACCCTGGTTTTTGGGTACAGCCGCGCACCCTCCGCAAATATCCGATTCCATCAGCGGCCCATTTGCTGGGATACATTGGTGAAGTAAGCCCGATGGAAATTGAAGCAAATCCCTACTACGCCATGGGCGATTATATTGGTAAAAGCGGCATCGAGAAGGCCTACGAATCTGAACTTGGAGGAAAAAAGGGATTAAAAATTAGCATGGTTGATGTTTTTAACCGGGAAAAGGGAAGCTACCAGCAAGGAGCTTACGATACTTTGCCCATCCCGGGAAACGATTTATATATTTCACTCGATATCGAATTGCAGGCTTATGGCGAAAAGCTGATGCAAAACAAAAAGGGAAGCATTGTGGCTATTGAGCCATCAACGGGCGAAATTCTGGCGCTTATCTCAAGCCCAACCTACGACCCGAATTTATTAATTGGACGCATTCGCAGCAAAAACTACAGCGAACTTTACAACGATTCACTAAAACCGCTTTTCAACAGAGCCTTGCTTGCCATGTATTCGCCCGGATCAACATTTAAAACGGTTGAAGCACCCATTGCCTTGCAGGAAGGTGTTGTAACCCCGCAAACAACATTTTCGTGCGGAGGTGTTGATGCCACACCTATCAAATGTAGCCATAACCACTATTCGCCGCTCAATCTTATCGAAGCCATCGAGCAATCCTGTAATCCATACTATTGGAACGTTTTCCGCAAAATTATCGAAAACAGAAAGTATGCTAACACACGCGAAGCTTACGTAAACTGGAAACGCTATGTAAATAGTTTTAACCTGGGATTAACCTTTAATTCGGATTTAAATATCGAGCGGGGTGGCAATGTTCCCAACCCGGAGTATTACGACAAATATTTTGGTAAAGGCCAATGGCGCAGCATGACCATCAGATCGCTTTCGATAGGGCAAGGTGAGTTGCTGGTAACACCGCTGCAACTTTGCAATGTTGCAGCAATAATTGCAAACCGCGGCTATTATTACACGCCCCACCTGGTAAGGTCAATCTCACGCAACAAACAGTTTGAAGAAAAAAAGTATGAGAAGAAATACACCCTGGTGGAACCACGAAACTTTGATCCGGTTGTAGAAGGTATGTACCGCGCCTACAGCGGCTCGCATGGAACTGCCCGCAGATACCAGATGGACACGATAATGATGTGTGGAAAAACCGGAACTGTTCAAAACCCACACGGTGAAAACCATTCGTTGTTTATCGCTTTTGCACCAAAGGACAACCCAAAAATTGCCATTGCAGTTGTGGTCGAAAATGGAGGTTATGGCAATACTTACGGAACACCCATCGCAACATTGATGATTGCCAAATACCTGCTTCGTGAATTTGAACGGCCTCCCTACGAAGAAGATTTGTTTAACGCAAGCTTAATTTCAAGATATTGAACGCAAAACCAAACATATTTCAGAATCTCGACTGGCGAATGATTTCGCTTTATCTCCTTTTGGTTTTTTTTGGATGGATCAGCATCTATTCGGCAGTTTACGACGAAAACCACCAGAGTATTTTCGATATGTCTCAGAGCTACGGCAAACAGATGGTCTGGATTGCCACATCCTTATTTTTAGCACTTGTCATCATTCTTACCGATTTTAAGTTTTTCTCCACCTTTTCGTTCCCGATATATTTTTTCCTGCTTATTATTTTAATCGCAGTTCTGATTTTTGGTAAGGAGATCAGCGGGTCGAAGTCCTGGTTTCAAATTGGCAGTGTTTCGCTGCAGCCGGCTGAGTTTGCAAAATTTGCCACCAATCTGGCCGTTGCAAAATACCTGAGCACGCTCAATGTAAACTTTCATCAGTTTAAATCGGTGGGCAAAATATTGCTAATCCTTTTGCTGCCTTCGGGTTTGATTTTACTCCAGAACGACACCGGCTCCGCCATTGTTTATGTGGCGTTTATCTTTGTGTTTTATCGCGAAGGTATGCCGGGTGCAATTCTAATTATAGGCCTTGTGTCGGTAGTGCTTTTCCTGATGACGCTATTGCTGAACCAGATTGTGGTGGTTATTATCTTGTTTGTAATCTGTGTGTTGCTGGTAGTTTTTATGAAAAGGAATTTACAGAATTTAGTTATCCTTTTCGGGATGTTTTTAATAATGTCGGTATTTGTTTTTAGTGTTGATTATGCTTTTGATAATGCGCTGGAGGCACACCACCGTACCCGTATTAATGTTTTGCTGGGAAAAGAAACCGATTTAAAAGGAGCTGGCTACAATGTTAATCAATCGTTGATTGCGATTGGCTCAGGTGGGCTATCAGGTAAAGGATTTCTTAACGGAACACAGACAAAATACAATTTTGTGCCAGAGCAAAGCACCGATTTTATTTTTTGCACGGTTGGCGAAGAGTGGGGGTTTATTGGAAGTATCGTTGTTGTTGCACTCTTTGTTGCATTAATTATCAGGATCGTTATTGTTGCCGAACGACAGCGGTCGAAATTTAACCGCATTTATGGTTACGGCGTGGCTTCGATCATCTTTTTCCACTTTACATTAAATATTGCAATGACACTTGGTTTGTTTCCGGTAATTGGCATTCCTCTGCCATTTTTCAGCTATGGAGGGTCTTCTTTATGGTCGTTTACAATCCTGCTGTTTATCTTTATCAAACTCGATTCGTATCGCCTTAATATGTTATAAATCAGTAAGAACAGGATTTCGGTTAGGTTTTACTTTTTTATTTTAGCGGTTACCGGATTAGCAAGTCCTGAATATTTGATAAGTTCCATTTTAACCGCCCCAACCACAACCGCCGATTTTGCAAGAACAGGTAGTTTATTCTTATCATCGGTAACCCAAAGCGTCATAGGATACTGGTTTCCGAAAACCTCGCCTGTAGCTACCATCGGCATAAAGACCAAACAATTAAAAACCCCCAGACTTGTCTCCACAACTTCACGTCCCTGAAATTGAATCACCGACACGTACGCCGAATCATCCAGAAAAAAATTCACCGAAAAATTCTGACCTTTTTGTGCATCAGCAAAATCAATGGTACGGGCATAAAATAATGCCGACATAATGTCCTGAATAAAAGGCTCGATGGGTTTTGTTTTTTTGCGGCTAATGGCAACCCCTTCCTCATGTAAAAAAGTTACATCATCATCTTTAACATACGACCCTTCGCGGGTTCGGCGCACAAAAAGGTGAGGAACCAGCGCCTGTTTATCAACAAAAGACTCGAAACGGTCGCGAACCGGAAAAAAAAGATCGAAAGCCCGTGTTGATTTGCCTACGCCAACAATATGATAAACCTCACGGTTGTTAAACTTGCGGTTGGTATTATCAACTTCAATGGTTGCGGTGCCGGCATCTACTTTGCCCGTAAGAAAGGCTTCGTAGTAAACCCTGAATTTTAGCTTTTCTCCGGCATCAAAGGCAGTATTTTCGACAGTCCTGTATTGGAACTCTTGCGAAAAAGCCATCGAAGGCAAAAAAACAATTATTGCCAGAAATCTAAAAATCAGGGTAAATCTCATCAGATAATTATCTTGGAGTTGATATGAAACAAACTGATTTTATTTGCAAAAATTGCAGATCAACCAACCACTACATTGATAATTTTGCCGGGAACAACAATTATCTTCCTGATTCTCATCCCCTCGATCCAGCGTTTTGTGCCTTCGGCGGCAATCACCTGTTCCTCGATTTCATTTACCAACATATCTGCGGGCAATTCGATTTTGTACCGCATTTTTCCGTTAAACGAAACAGGGTAAGTAATGGAATTTTGGATAAGATATTCCTGGTTAAAAACCGGGAAGGCGGCTTCCGAAACACTGCCGGTATTACCAAGCTGAAGCCATAATTCCTCGGCAATATGCGGTGCGTAAGGCGAAATAAGTAAAACCAAATCCTGAAGAATAGCCCGTTTTGAACATTTCAATTCGGTAAGTTCGTTTACGCAAATCATAAAACTACTTACGCCGGTATTAAACGAAAACCGCTCGATATCATCTTTTACTTTTTTGATGGTTCCATGAATAACTTTCAGTTCTTCGCGGGTTGGCGCTTCATCCGATACATCGAATTTGTTGTTGTCGTCATGGAAAAGACGCCAGAATTTCCGGATAAATCTAAAAACACCTTCGATGCCGTTGGTGTTCCAGGGTTTTGATTGCTCCAGAGGGCCAAGAAACATTTCGTAAAGACGGAAAGTGTCGGCGCCATATTTTTCGATAAGGTCATCGGGGTTTTGAACATTGTAAAGCGATTTCGACATTTTTTCGACTTCGCTGCCGCAAATGTACTTCCCGTCCTCCAGGATAAATTCGGCATCAACCAGTTCGGGACGCCAGTTTTTAAAGGCTTCAATATCCAGAATATCATTATCAACCATGCTGATATCCACATGAATAGGTGTAACTTCATAGTCTTTTATAAGATTAGAAGAAACAAATTTATTACTCCCGGTAATCCTGTAAACAAAGCTCGAACGTCCCTGAATTTTACCCTGGTTAATCAATTTTTTAAATGGCTCATCTTCGCAGGCAAGCCCGGTGTCGTAAAGAAACTTACTCCAGAATCTTGCATAGATAAGATGCCCCCTTAAATGTTCATCGCCCCCAAAATAAATGTCAACACTGCGCCAATAATCGTTGGCTTGTTCCGAAAAATAGGAATCGTCGTTGCGAGGGTCCATGTAGCGTAAATAATAACCGCTCGATCCCGCAAAACCGGGCATAGTGTTGGTATCCAGTGGATAACCATCTTCGGTAACCCAATTTTTGGCGCGGGCCAGTGGCGGTTCGCCCGATTCGGTGGGCAGGTATTTATCAACCGGTGGCAATTCGAGTGGTAAGTCTTTTTCATCGAGCATGTAAGGCATCCCATCTTTATAGTAAACCGGAAAAGGCTCGCCCCAATAACGCTGGCGGTTAAAAATGGCATCGCGCAGTTTAAAATTTATCTGACCCGTTCCAATTCCTTCTTCTTCGAGATGTTCGATAATGCGGTGGATGGCTTGCTTTACCTCAAGACCACTGATTAATCCGGAATTTATCATTTCACCATCCTTGGCATCGTACGATTCGTCCCATTCGTTGGGATTGGTGAGCGTTTCGCCCGGGCATTTTACTACCTGAATAATGGGAAGCGAAAAATGTTTTGCAAAAGCAAAGTCGCGGCTGTCGTGCGCCGGAACCGCCATAATAGCGCCGGTTCCGTAACCGGCTAAAACGTAATCGGCGATATAAATTTTCAATCGTTCGTTATTGAGTGGATTTATGGCGTAGGCGCCGGTAAAAACGCCCGAAACTTTTTTCACTTCGGACATGCGTTCACGTTCAGAACGGTTTTTTGTTTTGATAAGATATTCGTTAACTGCGCTTAGGTTTTGCGGGTTAGTAATTTTAGACACGAGTTCATGTTCGGGCGCCAGCACCATAAATGTTGCGCCATAAAGCGTGTCGGGGCGGGTAGTAAAAACTTCGATTTGTTCGTCGCTGCCGTCAATTTTAAAAATTACCGAAGCGCCTTCCGAGCGCCCGATCCAGTCGC
>CAIYZW010000191.1 GCA_903930725.1 uncultured Bacteroidota bacterium | reverse complement strand
CTGCTCGAATCGGATCGCGAAGTGAACCGTGCTGAACGGTCGAACAGGTTCAGCGCAACCTTATTCGCGCAGTATGGCCTTACGCAGCAAGGCGCAGCGTTGAATACCGCCTACCAAAATCCGCAGGATCAGCAGCAACTTTCGCTGGGCATCCATATTCCGATTCTCGATTGGGGACTGGCCAAAGGCAGGATAAAAGTTGCCGAATCCGACCGCGAAATTATCCGCACGGCTGTTGAGCAGGAACGCATTGATTTTGATCAGAATGTTTATCTCGAATTGATGAACTTTAAAATGCAGCAGCGCCAACTGGCCATTTCCGCCAAATCGGATACCGTTGCCCAAAAAGGTTTTGACGTTTCCAAACAGCGTTACATGATTGGCAAAATCAGCATCACCGACCTTAATGTGGCCATGAGCGACCGCGATAATTCGCGGATTAGCTACATCCTTGGCCTGCAAAACTACTGGGTAAATTATTATCAGATAAGAAAATTGACCATGTACGACTTTAAAACCAACAAGGAAATTTCGATTGATTTTGAGAAAATGAGGTAGGAATAACCAAGTTTTATCCAAAAAGCACAAAAAATCAAGCCAAGTTAAAACCCATTTCGGCCGCCAAAGGGTTTTATGTTTAAACAAAAACATCTGACTTCCTTTCGTTTTGCAGCTTAAATCCACGTGAAATCAAAGTTTGTTAATAAAGTGATAGGGTCGAAAAGGACCCGTGAAACACATCTGGAAAGGTTAAAAAATTGAAAATGTGGTTTTTAGCCTTCTGGTAAAAAGCCAGAATTCAACATCTTTAAAATATTCCAAAAAAAAACTTGCATTTAGTAAAATATCTGTTTTATCTTTGTGAGCGAATATTCACTCACTCATTTTAGATAAAAATCAGATATGGAAATTACCGAACGACAACAACAAATTATAAATGTTTCGCTGGAACTCATTGCCGAAAGTGGGATTCAATCGTTAACCATAAAAAACCTGGCTAAGAAAATTGGATTTGCTGAGTCTGCCATTTACCGGCATTATGATAATAAGATTCAGATATTGTTGGCCATTCTCGACTTTTTCAGGCAAAACACAGCGATGTTTTTTATTAATCAATTAAATTCAAATGCCAACGCACTCCAAAAAATCGAAACTTTATTCCAAAACCATTTTGCAAAATTTACTGCTTCACCCTCATTAGTGACAGTAATTTTTTCGGAAGAGATATTCAGAAATGAAAAGGAATTATCCGAAAAAGTAACCGAAATAATGAATGGTAATACCACAAATCTGAAAACCATAATCGAAACCGGGCAAAGTGCAGGCGAAATAAGGGCCGATATTGAAGCTGCGCACATGGCTGTTATTATCCTGGGGTCGCTAAGAATGTTTGTTAAAAAGTGGCAAATGTCAAACTACAATTTCAGCCTGATCGAAAAAGGCGCTGAGTTTACAAACTCGATAAAGGAACTCATTAAAAATTAGCCTCGGAAAGTTATGAAATGGACACCAAAATTATCTGTGATGCACGAAACACGGGTTTCGACTTTATCAACTGCCTTGCGACTAAATAATCGGGTAAGTTTTTTTTTGCTCAAAAATGTTAGTGAATATTCATTAACTTTAAACAAAAGCGATGATCAACGAAAGGGTAAATGAATCGACATCAAAATAATAAAACTAAATGAAAACTAAAAAAAATTTCCACAAAAAGTTAGTGAATATTCACACAT
>CAIYZW010000190.1 GCA_903930725.1 uncultured Bacteroidota bacterium | reverse complement strand
CCTGCACCACTATAGGTTAGCCCGTCTATCGTATTCCCGGTAATGGTTACCGAGCAGTTTGAACCGGCATAACCTTCTGTGATACCTCTAAAGTTTGCATTTGTGGCAGTTGAAAAAACGCAATCCTTAACAATATTATTTGCTATTTTAACAGTTGTAGCATACCTTCCCCAGTTAACTATTCCATACATGTAGTTAGTCTCTGAACTGGATGAAACTGAAACTGTATTGGTGTTAATCTCTATTGCCCCATTGCAATAATCATAAACAACTATGCCAAAAACTCTGGATGTAGTTCCTGATCCTGAGGTAACGGAGTTGTTTTCAATTTTTGGGGAGCTCTGCCCATTCACATAAATGCCATACGTATAAGAAGAACCACTGCCACCTCCGTAATTGGTAATTGTGTTGGTTGTGGTAGATCCGATTTCCAAACCGGTATCATAATAATTCACATCCGAATTATGGCCATTGAAGGAGATCGGATTATAGCAATTGGTAACCGTACATCCATTTATTTTTATATTGGCATGGGTTCCGGTGGCAGCGGTCAGGGTCAGACCACTGGTATTTGCTGCCAGATGATTGCCGCCATAGATTCCTTTGGTGGCCAAATTGGCTTTGTTTAAAGTTACAGTGCAGTTCTTAATTGTAATGTTTTTTGCCCCGTCGGTCGGGCTTGCCTTAACAATGGCATAGCCCCACTCCATTTGGGTGGTGGCATCAGCGTTGCTGCCCGATTCGGCTAAATCGATCCCGTCGAAGGTGATATAGTCACCACCCGCGATAACGATAATACCGTCAATAGTTGTTGAAGTACCAATTCCAGCCGTTATCACTGGATTGGCCCCTGCAACTGATTTCTGGAACACGATAGGATTTGCGGCTGTTCCGGTTGCGGTAATCAATCCGTCCGTTGGCGAAGCAAAAGTTTCGGTATGCCCGGCTGGTACGTTAAAAGTAACGCCACCGTCCCCCACGCCACTGGTGTTAATGGCAGATATTGCCGAGGCAATATTCGCGTAATCGCCCGGAATGGTTTTCGTTCCGGTAATCTGGGCATTTGCCAATCCGCAGATAAGCAAAAGCACTAAAATTGTCATTGTTTGTTTCATGATAAAATGAAATTTTATTAGTTAAGTATTTAAATATTTGAGTAAAATTTCTTCTAAAGTTCCTGGACTAACCGGTGTTTGCAGGATTTCGGAGCAACCGATTCCGATTGCTAGCCGAACCGCGTTTACCGTCACAAAATCTGAAAGGAGTATCACGGGTACAGAAGCATTGATTTGTTTGATTTCACTCACCGTTTCAAAAGTATTTTTTCCCGGAAGATCGCTTGCGATGATGATCACATCAATTTTGGGATTCCCGCTGAAAACAAGGATGGTTTCTTCGCCCGTTCCGGCAATGAGCAGGTGATATGCTTTTTTTTGCAAAGCCTCCACAAGTACTGTTTCGTGCGATGATTTTTTGAAAGCGAACAGCAAGGTAGGTTCCTGTTGATTTATCATTTTTTCCGTTTTTTTGGAATGCGACAAATGTAGGTTCCATTAGTGATGAAAGACAAGGATTGGCTACCACAAAAACCTTTAATAAACCTTTATCCCTAAGGGTAAATGTCACTATTGCAACAAGATACATCAGTTGTTAATAACAATGCCGGATAACCTTCATCCGGATTTCGGATGTAAGATCAATAAAACCAATAGATTACAAAAAATATAAAGGAAAACGAAAGGTGGTTTGGATGCGTTAAATGGAGATCAGAAACGTAGTAAGCGTCCCGGTTTGTTCGAGGTTTAGCTTTTTTCGGATGTGATGACGCGTAATTTCGATTGTGGTTATGCTAAGATTGGTAAGACGCGCAATGTCTTTGGTAGAAAGGTTTAATCGTATCAGGGCAGCTACCTGTAGTTCAGATTTCGAAAGTTCTGGCGCTAAAACAAGCAGTTTTTCGTAAAATGAGGAATGTAGCTGCCTGAAAATAAGTTCAAATTCGGCCATGGGATCTTTGGAAGCATCACGGGTTAAATCGCTCAAAACCCTGGTAAATTCCTCCTGATCCTTCTTACGGGTAATCACCATGCCAAATGGTGACAGCTTTTCTTTTACCGACCGGTTGATATGAATGAGATCGGCACGGACCAACGACTGGTAAACCAATTCCTGCTCCTGCAGTTGTTTTTCGATCTGGATTTTTTCGAGTTCTACCTCCTGATTCCTTTTTTCCTGCTCAACCCGGATAGATTTTTCATCGTCAAGCATTTTTTGCTGTTTCATCAGTTTTTGCTTCTGAAACATAACGTAAATTATCGCAACCAGGGCAAAAATTCCAAAAATAAAAACCATCAAAAGCAGCCAGAATCGCGATTTCTGAATTTCATTCTCCTTTTTCAGCAGTATATTTTCAGCCTCCTTTTTCTCAGTTTCGTAGCGTGTTTTGAGCGCAAGGATTTCTTTTTGTTTGTCCAGCGAAAGAAGGCTGTCGGTTAATTGTTGTTGCAATACCAACACCTGATAGGCCTCATTGTATCTCCCAATGCCGGCTAAGAGTGTGTGCTTTATCTCATAAAGATTGATAAACAGGTTGATAAGCTTATTCCTTTTCGCCATTAATAGCGACGAATCAATCGCTGCAAGTCCTTGGTCAGCCCGATTTGTATTAGCATAAATTGTAGCAAGGGAAGAGAGTGCATAAACATGACCGGTAAAAATTTTCTTATTTTTACAAAAATGAATGACCTCTTTCATTTCTTTTTCGGCTTCAGCAAATTTTTGTTGATTTTTTAAAAGGTTGCCCATATTGTATTGAACCCGAATCATTTTAACCGTATCGCCATTTTGTGATAGTATAGAGAGCGCCTCACGGTAAAACCTAAATGCCGAGTCGTAAACCCCCATGTTTTTGTAATAGATTCCAAGATTTTGAAGTTGATCAGCATAATCCGGCAATAAATTCAGTTTCTTTTGAATAGCTAACGACTTTCGGGTTAGTCTGATAGCTTCGCCATTATCGTTGGTTAGGGAAGCTATGTTTGCCATATTTTGCAAAGCAATGGCCTGGTATTCTTCATTTCCGGTAGCTTCCGAATGTTTCAGTTCATCAGTAAACGATTTCATTGCTTCAACATACATCCCTTTATCAACAAATACCTGGCATAAATTAAGCAGGAATGTATGCCTTTGTGATTCATTACCTGCCAATTCTGCCAGATGCAAACCAGATACATAGCATTCCTCCGTTTTGTCGAAATACTCAAGTGCATGGTAAAGGCTTGCTTTTGTAAAATAATATTTAAACAAAAGTGAAGTATCGTTAAGGTTTTCGGATATTTTTCCTGCCTGCTCTATAAAAAGCCTGGCAGTATCAAACACATTTTGGTTAATTTTCAGCATAGCTATGCCAAGGAGTGCGGTGGCGTAATCACCTGTATTTTCTAAAGAGTGATCGTTAATGACAATCATATAAAGGGAGTCGGCAGCGCCGGGGTTAAATTCGGATAATGAATCGGCAATCTTTACCAATTTTGAATATTTAACCGAAGTTTCATCATCCGGCACCGGCTTACAGGACCATAAAAACCCCAATACAATGACTAAAAACGAGAATTTGGTAAATTTTATCACTACTCACATTTTTTCATAACACTTTTAAATCGGTTTAAAACCAAACCTAAAGCAAAGGAAAGGAAAAAAGGCTTTGTGATGCCATTGTTTTTCGGTTAAAATGAAAAACCGG
>CAIYZW010000189.1 GCA_903930725.1 uncultured Bacteroidota bacterium | reverse complement strand
CGATACAAAGAAGTGCATCGGATGCGGTCAATGCGTTCATCAGTGCGCCCGTTTTGTTGTTGAGCTTATTGAGGACAAACGCAAGGCCTTCCTGCCGATGCTCAAAAAATCTGAGGCAAGAATATTTTTACCAAGCAGGCCGGCATTTTCGCAAATTTTGATGGCTTCACGGATTCGCTTTACGGCGAGCGGGTATTCGGCACGGATGTAAAATATTCCTTTTGTCGCGCCCACCGCAAACGCAGCAATGATAAGGCCTTCGATAACCCTGAAAGGGTACGATTCGAGCAGCATCCTGTCCATAAATGCACCGGGGTCGCCTTCATCGCCATTGCAAATCACAAATTTTTCATCCGAAACCGATTCTTTAACCCGCTGCCATTTAATGCCTGTCGGGAAACCGGCGCCACCTCTGCCACGAAGGCCACTCCGGATAACCTGTTCGATGATTTCCTGTTGGGAATTTCCATCCAGACATTGCTGTAAAGCCGAAAAACCGCCGTAATTTTTGTATTCGGCAAGGTCGGTAGGTTTGAGAAAACCGCGGTATTCGGTGGCAATGTTGAGCTGACCGTCGAGAAATTCGGAAACCGGTGTGTCCCGTTTTTCGGAGGAATATCTCCGGAGGGATTTTGGGATTCCTTCGATCACATAATTTTCGAGAAAATTATACAGATTGTTTTTGAAACGATAAACCGGGTTGGAAGGCTGAAAATGTTTTCGAATGACTTCGCCCACCTCCTCTGCTTTGATTTTGGTGTAAAACGACGGCTCTTCACCGGGTTTATGAACCTCGAGCATGGGAACCTGGTTGCAAATTCCCACACAGCCAACGTGTTTTACACTTACATTTATTTTGCTTTTTTTGATGGATTTTTCCAGTGCCAGCTTTACTTCCGCGCTGCCGCTGGCCACGCAACACGAGCCAAGCCCAAGGCGGATTTCGCCTTGCGAAGGTGAATCTGAAAGGACAAATTCATTATTTGCCGAAGGAACCGAATCCTGGTTTAAAAGAAAATCGCGGATGGTTTCGCCGGCTTTATCGGTGGTGAGGTGGCCATAAGTTACGCCATCAATCTGAACAACCGGCGCGATGGTGCAGCAGCCCAGGCACGCCACCTTTTCGATGGTGAAAAGCCGGTTGGGGTCGGTATCGTCGGTTTCACCAATTTTCAATTCGCGTTTAAAGGCATCATAAACCTGAACCGCCCCTTTTACATGGCAGGCCGTTCCCACACATACTTTGATGAGATGTTTGCCGATAGGCTGATGCCTGAACTGCGAATAAAAAGTTGAAATACCATAAATTGCTGCCGGTGAAATGCCAGTGGTTTCGGCAAGATGCTTCAATGCATCTTCGGGCAGATAATTAAATTTGCCCTGGATAGCCTGCAAAATGGGAATTGCAGCATCATTGGCACTGCCATATTCTGCAATGATTTCATCAACTGTTTTAATGATTTCGTTGTCCATTCTGCTTTTGCTAAATATTTCTTATGTCTGCCTCATGAGCCTATACAAAAAAGGCTGGTTTCTGTTCTGAGAAAAATTCGTCCGTTCGAAAATGCCGGAGTACAAACTGATTTTTCGCCCAATTTGGGTTCGGCAATAAGTTCAAATGCTTTATCGGCTTTAAAAATGTGGGTCACCCCTTGTTTGTTGATGAGATAAACCCGGTTTTCGACAATCATCGGGGACGAATAAAAGCCATCATTAAACTCTTGTTCCCAGAATTTATTTCCGGTTTTGGCCTCGTAACAGGCAACAGCACCATAACTTGTGACCAAAAACAACAAATCGTTGGTGGCCACCGGGCTGGGAACATCCGAAAGAAATTCGTCGCTTTCCCAGAGCACCTGGGGTTTTCCATCAACTTTAATTGCCAATAATTTTGAATATTCGTTGGTTACGAAAACCACACCATCAGCAAAAGCTGCCGAAGGCCCAACCTCGCCGATAACACCCTTAATTGACCATAATTCAGCCCCGGTTTCGGGATCGTAACCGGCAACATTGGGGTCGGCAACGAGGACGATTTCAGTGCGACCTGCGTTTGAAATCAGAATTGGTGAAGCCCACGAAATTTTAACTTT
>CAIYZW010000188.1 GCA_903930725.1 uncultured Bacteroidota bacterium | reverse complement strand
ATCTTACCCGAAGTAAGGGCATTATCCACAAACAACTGTGGCGGCTGATAGTTGTGAGATGGCCGGTTGTGACAATCCATGCAATCCATTACACGGATTTTTTTATTATCAGTTTGCGAAATATCTATTGTGGTGTCGGGGCTTTGAAAAATCTTTACTTTTCCAGTGTTAAGATTCGTATAACGAACCCAGGGAATTTGTTCTTCCGAACTCCTGGAAGGCAAATACTCGATTTTTACGTTTTGGCTGATGTGCCAGTGGATTCCTTCCATCAGGCCCAAGGCTTTGTATGAAGCTCCGATTTTCATCTGTTGGGTGATGTCCCATTCGGTGTTTGTTTCATCGGCCAGGTAATGCTTTTCTGACCTGAGTTTGCGGCTGTAAAACTGTTCGGGCCAGTGACATTCTTCGCAGGTTTCACGGGCAGGACGCAAACTGCTGATTGGTGTTGGAATTGGTGTTGGATAAACATCTGTTAAAACTGCATAAACCTGGTACAAGCCCGAAAGCTTTGATTTTACGTACCAGCCAGCTCCCGGGCCAACATGACATTCGACACAGGCAACCCTCGCGTGAGCCGAATTCTGATAGGCAACGTACTCGGGTTTCATTACTTCATGGCAAAGTGTGCCGCAAAAAGGCACCGATTCGGTGTAATGAAAAGCCTCATAACTTCCAACAGCGCTTAATAAAAGAAAAATAGTACTTCCGATTATAAAAACGATAACTGCTGAACGTTGTGCAGGATCATTAAGGTTAACAACCGGCAGTTTGGATTCCGGTTCGCCTTTATTTTTTTTCGAATCCCTTATTTTACGGATAGCACCGACTGGTATCAGAATTAAACCAATTATCAGAAAAACAGGAAGGACAATGTAGGTAATCAGGCCTGAATAGTTGTCGCCCCGGCCTAAAACCAGGTTTATGATCATCATAAAGACAATCATCAACAGACTGATAAAGGCTAAAGCAACTCCAGCTACTGTTGTCCAGCTATAAAATGAGCGTGGTAGTTTCATAATTTTTTGTGTGTTTGTGTTTGTTTTTCTAATGCACTTGTTTTGGTTATTTTATCAATTAATTATGATCAGATGGTTGATATTTAGTCATTTAATCCGGGAATTTACATTGGTCAACCAATATCTTATTTTAGATAAATCCCATCAATAAAAAAAACCAACCAGTAATCTTTAAAAATCAAAGTTTATTACTGGTTGGTTCATTGTTCAAACTTTTTGATAACAAAATAATTCCAGAGAGTTTATTTTGCAGCAGCTGGATTTGGATGAGCTATTTTTTTGGTGTAATCAGCATAGTTAAACCCTTTAAAATTGGGGCTTTCGGCATTGTGGCAGGTTTTGCACAATTTTTCGTCCGGATTAATCATTCCGGCAGCTGTAGCTTTTGCTTTATCTTTCATGATAGCTGTTGGGTTATAATCTGCACCGGCTCCATGGCAAGATTCGCATGAAACGCCTTCTTCGACAGTAAGTGTACCCATATTGGCTGCTTTAACAGAGCCTGCTGTGGCATGGCATTTTAAGCATTTGGGGTCTTTAGCTTCATCACCTTTTAAACTTTGCATGGCAGTGGCATGTTTTGACTCTGACCATAGCTTGAACTGAGCACCAGTAGCTGGTTTGTTGTGACACATTTTACATTTTTTTACCCCAACGTAATCGTGGGCCTGGGCCATGGTGGCCATGTTTCCCATAAAGAAGAGAAAACAAACAATCAATAAACTTCTTACTAGCATAATGTTTAAAATTTTGGTTAATAATTAATTTTTAATCTATTTAATGGTTATTAAATTTTAGAGTAATGGAGTCCTTTTTAACCGTTCTCGAACTCTTACCTCAAATTTCAATTTCAAAAATACTCAAACTTCATTTAGATACAAGTCGAATTATCATTCAGTCATCACAATTTTTTGTTCAGATTAATAAACACCCAAAAGTAATGAATAAACAATTAACACTACCATAATTATACCAAGTGTGAGGAACATGAAACCAAAGAATTTTACATATTTCATCCATGTTGCCGAAAATTCTCTTTCCACCACCATTTGATCAAGTTTACCAGAGTCAACCAATTCCTGATATTCCCGTGGGCGATCTTTTTTGTATTCTTCCAAAGGCACATGTCCTGTAAAAATAACAGTATCCATCGGGAAAGATTCAGGCCTGAGGTGAGTGTTAAAAAAGTGAATGGTGAAAATAAATCCCGTTGCCAGCAAGGCTTCATCGCTGTGAATAATCTGGGCAACATTTATGGCCCAACCCGGCAGGAACAAAGTGAAAAATTCGGGGAACCAAAGGATAAGCCCGGAGAATCCGATTACAGCAACTCCCCAGAAAACAGCCATGTAATCAAACTTTTCCCAATAGGTCCATCTACCGTATTCGGGACGCGGGCCTTTACCAAGGAACCATTTTACCGAATCTGCCAGATCTTTGAGATCCTTTTTATTAAACATGATGGAGCCAGGGCCAAAAACGAAATCCATCAAACTTTGTCCTGATTTCTTTTTAAGCAACGAAAGATTGTAGAGGTGAAACGCAAAATATCCAAAAGTCATAATAGCAGCAAAACGATGGATGTTTCCAGCCATTTTAACTCCTCCAAGAAAACTTGCCACCATTGAAGCCCATTCCATGTGTGCAAATTTCAGTGTCATACCTGTTAATGCCAAAAGCAAAAAGCTAATAATAACCATAAGGTGGGTAATGCGTTGCCGTGTATTAAAACGGCGATAATATTTGGTTGGTCCCACAGGTTTTTCGTGATTGTTAATTTTTCGCTGTTTTAACGACTTAGGAAGCCACAATAAGGTATGAATTCCGAAGAAAGCAAATACCGAAACCAGCAGGATGGTCATAGCCCAGAAGGAATAGAAAAGGATATCGTTATCGTTGTGTGTTGCATGTGTAAGATAACCGGTAAATTCCAGGTTGGCATTGCTGTGGCATTGCTTGCAGGTGTTTACGATGTTTTTGTATCCAAGCTGTGATTCCGGATTGTTTACTTTTAGGATGTAATGCGAACCGTGACAATCGGAACACCTTGCTGCTCTTAAATCGCCAAGTTGGTAAGCTTTACCATGGTAGGTTTCACGGTATGTTTTTGCTAAATCTTCATGACAGCGGCCGCACTGAACTGTAACCTCATTCATGAATTTATCTTTGTCTATTTCGCTTATCACATGCGCAAAATGACAATCGGTACAGGTGGGATATTTTAACTTATCCGTATTATTTTTAATCGAATGTTCGCTACTCAGGTATTCGTCATAAATGCTCTTATGGCATTTTGCACAGGTTAGCGGAACATTTGCCGGGTTAATTGAAGAAGCGCTGTCAGCTTCCTTTAGCTCGTGATGTGTTGTGTGACAATCGGTACAGATGGCGCTTACCAAAAGTCCTTTTTCCAAAAGACCTTTACCATGAATGCTTTTCGAATAATCAGCGTAAGCATCCACTTCCTTTAATTTTGAATGGTCGTTGGCTTGTCCGTTCTTACTGTGGCACTTTCCACAAAGTGTTGGTATGGCTGAGCGATAAGTAGGTGATTTTTCGTCAATTTTTGATTTTGTGCCATGCGTGCCATGGCAGTTGGTGCAGTATGGTGCATCAGGTTTTTTATCAATATAGGCTTTTCCGTGTCCACTGTCGAAATACTCGTTTGCAACTTTAATATGGCAATTGGAACAATCTACCCATTTTGAAGTTTCGCAAGGTCTTTCCAATTTTGGATTTACATCGGCATGGCACTTAATACAAGGAATATTAAGGTGAACCGAATTTGCGAGATGAGAAACTTCGATGGGAATGATGGTGTCGCCTTTGAAAATTGGTTTTTTTGCAGTATTGGCAATATCGTGGCAATTGAGGCAAACTTTATTTGAAACTGTTTTTTCGATCGTTTGAAACTCGACAATATGTGGTGGGTGACAATCGCTACAGGCTGGTACTGCACCGGGACTTTTCTCCCACAATTCATTTTTTACAACTTTTTTATGCGTTTGCTCAATCCTCACATGGCAGTTCATACAAGTAGAAGCAACTTTATCGTGATGAATAGTTGAATTTTTATCGGTATGAGGCAAAACCAGGTGGTTTCCATGGCAGTTGTTGCAGGTAGCAGTTACCAGCAATCCGCTTTCGAATAAACCCCTTCCGTGAATACCTTCGCTATAATTTTCGACAATGTTATGCTCGGTGATGTTGTAATTTCTGGCTACCGGCGATCCTTCTTTGTGGCAATTTCCGCACAAATAGGGAATATTCATTTTATAGGTGCGCGATGCAGGGTTTGTTTGCGATAGGATATCATGTCGTCCGTGACATTCTTTACAATCAGGAGCGTAAGGATCTTTTCGGTTAAAGGCTTTTCCATGGATTCCACGGACAAATAACGAATCGGCTTCCTTGTGACAACTTCCGCAATCAACAACCGGCATTTTCTGCACATTATCGGCATGTGGGAAATTCTCACCATCAGGCTCAATATGGCATTTTACACATTCGACAGTACTATGAACCGACCGTAGAATTGCTTCGGGTCTGATGAATAAAGAAACCTTCTTACCTTTTCTTTGCATTGAAAGATCCTTGTCTCCATGGCACATCAAACAATCATCGTTTGTTTGTGCTGCAAGTATTCCCGAAAACAAAATCATTACAACCGTAACAAACCTATTTAGGTATAAAGAAAAGTATTTCATCGTTTTCATTGTCCAGTTTATTAATGAATGTTGTTAATTCACAATCAATGTTATTTAAAAATTTATTGGGTTGGCAACCTCGTTCAGCCGGCTAATTGTCGGTTAAATTTAATGCCAGCCATTAAACATGCTTTTAAAATTGCTCAATGTAGTAGTTCCGATGGTACAAAAATAAATATGCACAAACATAAAAACCGAGATAAAAAAACCAATAATTCCGTGCAACAATGCCGTGAGATGAAGGCCGCTTATTCCAAAAACATTGGTAAGATTTGTTTCCGGAAATAAAAGTCCCCATCCTGTTATAAAAATTAATGGCAGAAAAAAATACATTGCTGCAAGATAGGACACTTTTTGTAACGGGTTAAATTTTCTGTCTTTCGTTACCGGATATGGTTTTTCGGCGTGTGTAAATATTCCTATTGTGTAGTAAATGAACTGTTTTTTAAGGCTCTCGAAAAGCCCGTTGAGTTGTGTTTTATAATATCTGCCGTTTGAGGTAGTGAGGTTCCCGATTACAAAGACAAAATAACTGAGAGTGAGTAAAATTCCGGCAATATTATGCATCGAAACGGCAATATCAAACCTGATAATGGGATACTCCGGATTTGAATACTGTAGGCTTACACCTGAAACAATGAGTAAAAGGCATAAAATGGCATTCGTCCAGTGCCAAAGCCTCACCCAAACTGGATATAAATATAGTCTTTCTGACATGAATTTTCTATTTTTTAAGTATTCTGATAACTGAATGAACTGCAATTCCCATGATAATGAAACCAAATATCACCAAGCTGATGATATTGAGGTAGATATTGCGGTTTGCCCCTATTACATATGAATCATTCATGAGGGAGGCATTAAAAAAACCGGCTTTATTTCTTCGTTCCAGGCTCTGGAATTTGTACAGCGACGCCATCAATATCGAATTGCTCTGATG
This sequence comes from uncultured Bacteroidota bacterium, assembly GCA_903930725.1. GTDB lineage: Bacteria > Bacteroidota > Bacteroidia > Bacteroidales > 4484-276 > CAJATL01. The sequence goes on along the minus strand of CAIYZW010000188.1, from coordinate 4,771 downwards.
GCATTGAACACATTTTTTAACTGCTTTATCTTTTGGTAAAATCAAATGGGCAACCAGGAGGCTATCGTTAGTTTGTGCATGACATTCGATGCACCTTACGTTTGCGAAATGCGCCTTTTGATTGGGAAGCCAGTCGTGTGTTTCCAAAACATTTGGATTTTCCTTTTCGGTAAGCATCTGATAATTATCAATATCAGCATGACAATTCAAACAAATTGCATTGTCATAAGCTATGGTTAAAGTAAGGTTTTCGGTGTTGCGTGCACTGATTTTGTAAGTGTGCGGGTTGTGGCACATCCAACAGGTAAAACTCTCATCGTGCCTGCTCGAATGAACACTTTGATGGAATTCATTATCAACACCCTCGAAATTAAATTTTGCATAGGTGTCGTCTCCGCCATGACAATCCATGCAGAGGAATTTTGCTTCCATCCTGAGGTTTCCGTCGTGCGGGAAATTTGAGTAATCGCTTGAGTGGCAATCGGTGCAAATAAAGCTTTTATGGTTGGAGCTATAAAAAGTTGCCGAGTCAAAGACAAAATATGGATTCATCCTTTCCTTGACCTGTTTTCCCTGAGATTCGTTGAAAAAGCTATAAAACTTATCTCCATGGCATTTAAAACATTTTTGGTTTTGAATAACGTTCGCAGGGATTTCGGTGTCATCCTGAGCTAATGTTGGCAACGATAAAAACAATAGCCCTGTTACAATTATTAAAATATTTTTAAGATCGGTTTTCATGTATTGAATTAGGTTTTTAAAACGCCTACACTTTATGTAGTTTATGTTAATCAGGCACTTATTAAGTTTATGATAGTAATCTTTAAAAAAAAGAAAAGGGTGAAAATGGAAAAAACACCCTGATCTCATACATTCTTTATTTATTCTCCTAAAAATATGACGACACCATTTTTTTGATAATACCAAAAATCCCTTAAAAATTCCAGATCCTGGTAATATTAAAGCCCAGCATCATTTCACCCTTTGTCCAGTCATTTTGATTTTCCAACATATTGTACTGTGGACTGAGCGTATTGGCCGTTCCTACAAAAATCTGGAAAGCGTGCGTACCTGACGAAATTTCCCAGCCAATTGCCATGTTTGGTTTTGGTTTATTGATTGGTTCACTGTTTTCGTAGATTGATTTGATATCCAGCGGAATATCATAATTAAAAATTATTGCCGATTGAGGCGATATCTTGTATCTTCCACTGAATGAAAGTCCGATTTTGTCGTGTTCGTTCAGCGAATCTGCCGAATTTACGTGCGAAAAACTTGGTGATACCTGGAGGCTAAGATTATTGTTAAATTTCCGGGCAATGATAATCTGGGCAAAGTACGACATCCTGTTGGTGAATTGGTAATTCACACCAAAATCAGCCGAATCAATACAACTTACGCCCATATTGCCATAAAATGTAACTGCAACAGGTGAACTTTCGGAACGGGTTTGGTTGATGATATTGTATTTTACCCTGAAGTCCATAAGTTTACGGTCTTTGGTGTAGCCATAACCTACCACGAGACCCTTCATTGGGGTGTAATTCAGGCCTAAACGAATATTCGACGGGGCATAAATTCCATAAACATCGGTAATTCCATTGTTCCATAACCCGAAGCGGTGTTCGATTGTAGCCTCAAGTGTTTTTGGAGATTGTGTTACAACGGTTTGGTTATCAATAAGCACACCACTTTCAAATGGATTACTAACTGGTCTGTTGTCGGGTGCTTCTTCTTGTGCAAAAGCCGAAAAAGCTGACATCAGAAATATTACAAACAAGTATTTTATTGATTTCATCATTTAAGATTTTAAATTTTAAATAGCCTTTGATTAATTGTTTTTAGCTCCGTCTTCGATCCAAAGCAAAATTGCTGCTGCTTCATCTGCAGTGTATTTTTTCCAGTTGTGCGTGCCTGTTGCTGGGCTTGGATACTTGTAAATTAAGCTGTTTTCAGGTGTTGCCTGATCTATTAACCCCATGGATGTTATACTGCTGTATGCAGCAGAAGCGGTCAGGTTCGGGGCAGTTCCACCATTTCCGTGGCAACTTGTGCATTTGCTGCTATTACTCCAGATAGGAACAATATTAAGGCTAAAACTGATTGTGTCACCCGGAGGGACAATCGGAGCAGGTTTTTTTGGTTCGACAAACTCATATTCGCAGGCAGTAAAGAAACTTATTACTATTGCGAAAACAACATAGCTAAGAATGTAGTTAGTTTTCATATTTGAATTTTTATGTAAAAATATAAAAAAAGGCTTCCAATTTTAGATTGCAAGCCTTTTTTTAAAAATTATAAGTTAATTAGTTTGCAGCCAGTGCACCTATAGCGGCAAGTGAATTGTCCAATAAAGTTTTGGTGTATTTGTAATTGTGAATACCTAAACTATAATCTCTCAAACACAACTGGAAGTTGATAATTGCGCCCATTTGTGCGTTTGTGAGGGTAATTTTAGGTAAAGCTGCATTGATATCTTTCTGTTCCTGTGTCCATGAATTCGAAACAGTTGGATTTTGGAAAGTACCAGTTGGGTTATTGTTTAAACCTTCAGGATTGTTGATAGGATCATAAATATTCAGGTAACCATCGTATTTGTTAGAAGTATTAGATGCCCACATATTTGCTTCAGCATCTGGATTTCTGTTCATGATTTCGATGCCGCCAATATTTAATGCTGCTGCAAGGCTGTTAAGTCTGTCTTTAATGTTAGTTCTTGGAGATGTCCAGAAAGTTTCATTTGAAGAATTAACATCTGAGTGGCAACCTTCAACATTACATCCATTGAAGTTTCCTTTTGCCATGAAGGTATGTCCACCTGAAGCACCAGCGATTTCAGCCATGTGGCAATCCTGACATGAAGCACCACTTGTGTGGAATGAATTGGCATAGCCTGAGCCAAATTCAACACCGCCCATACCAGCAAAAACTGCACCTGCTGTTCCGTAGTGGGTGTGTGTGCGATAACCTGGTTTCAATTTGGTAGCAGTTCCACCATCTGGATTGTAGAACCAATCGCCGGGAGCTGCAGCTATACCTACATAGTCAAGAACATTTCCGTCACCAGCAGAAGCTGTGAATGGACGTGGTTGGTGACATTTGATACATAAATTGCTTCTTCCGCCATCAGCAGCGCAATCAATAGTTTTGGCACCACCCCACATGGTCATCGAAACCGGAGCAACAGTTGTTAAAGCTAAGTCGCCTGTAGTGTAAGTTGTGTGCAAAGCACTGTGACAAGTTGAACAGGTAATTTCGCCATAGGCGGCTGTTGCAACTGTAGCATACCCATTTACATACTTGTTGGTAGTTGGGTTAAGTGTGAATGTTGATGGAACATTGTTTTCGCAAACATACTTAAAGGCTTCTGACTCATGGCATGGTCCGCAGCCAGTGTTTCCAGCTTCTTCAAAAGCGGCTTCACCATAAGAGTGTTTTGAAAGCTCATACTGTGTTGCTACCAAATCAACTGAAGCTGGTGAGTGGCATTCGATACAACCTGCTGTACCGTCGGCACCATTCGTTCCGTTTGTTCCGTTTGTTCCATTTGTTCCGTTAGTTCCGGCTGGGCCTTGTGGGCCTTCTTTTGTACATCCTGCTGCGATGAGTACCATGACCATCAGCAACATTGACAATTTTGCTAAGAATAAATTTTTCATATTAAAAATAAAATTTAGTTGGTTTTGAAATTTGAGACAAAAATAGATTTACATACAATACCCCGTGATCTCTGCTTGCTAACATTATACTGATATATCGAAATATTTATCAATCAACATATTGATTTAAATCAATCAAAATTTGTGTCCGACCGTTTTTATTATGGCAATGTGTTGATATTATGCTTACTTTTGTTTTCTAAAAAAAACAATTTTAAGGACAAACTTCTAATTATGATCAATTTCAAAAGATCGGTAAATTGCGGGGGATGTAATGATTGTAACATGAAATCTCCACTTTTCAGTTTATTGAATGAAGAAGAACTGGCTCTTGTAAATAAAGACAGGTTTGAAGTCAGCTACAGGCCTGGTGAAATGATTTTCAAGCAGGGCACGGCCTCTACACACATTTTGATGCTAACTTCAGGCCTGGTAAAACTTTATTTAGAGGGTTACAACGGAAAAAATCTGATTCTTAAAGTGGTTAAGCCGCATCAAATGTTTGGTGGTAGGGGTCTTTTTTATGATAACCGCAATTATTACACGGCGGCCTCCCTCGATAATACCACTGTTTGTTTTGTGAATGTTGAAAACTTTAAAAAGTGCGTCCGCACCAATCCTGATTTTGCCGAGAAATTTATCGAACATCTCAACCGTACATCAGTTTACATCTTGAGCCGCTTTGTTGATTTAACACAGAAGCAAATGCCTGGTCGGGTAGCCGACGCTTTGCTTTATCTTGCCAACGATATTTATGAATCGAATCCTTTTAAGGTTACACTTTCGCGACAGGATTTTGCTGAAATGACAAGTCTTTCAAAGGAGAGTTTTATCAGGATTCTAAAAGAATTCAAGGATGAGGGGCTAATCGTAATGAATGGCGATTTTATCGAAATCGCAAAAATGGATGCTTTGAAAAAGATAAGTCAGGTGGGATGAAAACCTATTATTAAAGTTAGGGCAAAAAAAATGGCGGCAAATTTTCGATTTTGCCGCCATTTTATTTTGAGTTGGAATTATTTTATGAACACTTTACTCCGGTAATTCTCCTGGCTGGATGAAATGTCGAGGAAATACATCCCGTCAGTCAGGTTTTCGGTGGAAATGTTGAT
>CAIYZW010000187.1 GCA_903930725.1 uncultured Bacteroidota bacterium | reverse complement strand
TTGGGATGTTAGCTCAGTTGGTTTAGAGCGCTTGCTCGACAAGCAAGAGGTCGTTGGTTCGATTCCAATACGTCCCACAAAACTAATTTGGCAGGAATAATACCTGCCTTTTTTTATGGCCAAAACTGAAAAGACACCATCTTCCAAAAAAAAGTGGATGGCGTCCTTTCCGTACAAGCAAGAGTCCGTAGATTCGATTCCAATAAGTCCCACTTACCGGAAGTTTTTTTTGTTACAAAGGCACCAAGACCACGGATATTTTTTAAATCCTTTGTGTTCTCGGTGCCTTTGTGTCAATGGCTTCTAAAAACCAAAATCAATATTATTTCCACAAATTGTCCGGATAAATTCCTGCCTTAACCAAATTACCGATCAATTCGACGGCGCTTGCCTTATCTTCTTTGTAAGTAACTCCAAACCAATGCGCATCGGTTTCGATAATTTTAATTTTTCCTTTCCCATTTTCGATCATCTCCGTTAAAGGTAGGGCGATGTAATATTCCGATTTGAGGTTGTCTTTTTCTTTACGGATAAAATTTTCAAAACCAGCTTTATAAATATCAAAGATACCGGGATAAAAACCCCAGAAATTCATCGAAACGTTGGTGGCTGGATTTACCGAAGCCCACTGCTGCTGGCTATTCTCAAAACCAATATCATCACCACGTTTTTCGATATTCGTCACTTCGCGGATTTTGGTAAGAAAAAGATCATTATCGTGTTCGCAGACACCCCGAGACACCGTTCCATGCTCCGAAAGCGTTGTCGAAAGTTTGTATCCAACCATGCAATGGGCTGTTTCGTCGGTATTTTTATCAAAATAACTGCTGATTGCCTGGTAAGCTTCGGCTCCATAAAAATCGTCGGCATTAATGGCAACAAATGGTTCGTTAATATTGCCTACGGCCACTAAAATTGCGTGTGCTGTTCCCCAGGGTTTTTTCCGCTCTGGCGGATATGTTAGGCCTTCCGGGATGTTGTCGAGTTCCTGGTAAGCATACTCGATTTCGATTTTCCCATCAAGTTTATTCCCGAAAAACTCCCTGAAATCTGCTTCCAGCTCGTGGCGGATTACAAGCACAACCTTGCCAAATCCTGCACGGATGGCATCATAAATCGAATAATCAATAATGGCTTCACCCGAAGGGCCTATTTTATCAATCTGTTTCAGTCCGCCGTAGCGGCTACCCATGCCTGCTGCGAGTATCAATAATGTTGGTTTCATGTATTTTAAATTTTTTAAGTGCTTTTTATTTTATGACCGGAAATTGCAAAATAAATAATGTAAATGTAGATGGGTACCATAATCCACAAAGCTTGCTGAAATCCAATTGACTGGCCAAGTTTAGCGTAAGTAGGCGGAATAATTGCCCCACCGGCAATGCCCATCACGAGAAGTGCCGAACCAATTTTGGTGTATTTCCCAAGATTGTTGAGGGCAAGCGGCCAGATTGCAGGCCACATCAGTGCATTTGCCCATCCAAGAAGTGTAACAAAGAAAACCGCATTAGGAATTAAAGGAATGTCGAAACCAAGGACAGAATTTAACCATCCAAAAATTGAAGTAAACAAATTATTTTCCGTTGCCGATGAATAGGCTGCGCCGAAGGCAAACAAAACGCCTAAAACGGCCGAAATTACAAGTGCTTTCGACTGGCTGATTACTTTTGGAATGAGGATGATACCCAAAATATAGCCAAAAACCATAAAGGCCATGGTAAAAGAGGTGAGTTTTGGGGCATAGTCCAAATGAAGCGACTTTCCAAATTGTGTAAGGCTGTCACCGGCCATAACCTCCACACCAACATAAACAAATATGGTTATTATTCCAAGAAGCAAATGTTTGATTTTAAGTGCGGCAGGTATTTGTTTTACAAATCCTTTAAGTGTTTCGTGGTCATCTTCTTCAACATCAATCTGGTTGGGCAAAGAAGAATACTTCACCAGAACAGCGAACAGAACCAACAATATCGCCATCGCTGTGTAGGGGCCAACAATTCTTGATGCAAGCTGGTTGAGTAAAAGCTCTTTCTCATCAAAACTAAGCAGCGCAAGATTGCTTTCACTAAATTTTTCCATCCCGTGCATTATCAGGGCAGTAAGAACCAGCGGGCTGAAAACACCTGCCATCTTATTACAGATTCCCATGATAGCCATTCGTTTTGCTGCACTTTCGCGCGGGCCAATGATGGTGATAAATGGATTTGTTGCTGTTTGCAAAAGTGCCAATCCGGTACCAAGTACAAACAATCCAGCCAGAAAAACTCCAAACTCGCGTGAATAAGCGGCAGGAATGAAAATTAATGCTCCCAATGCCATCACCAGCAATCCGATAAAAACGCCGTTTTTGTAGCCTGTTTTTTTAAGAACGAAGGAGGAAGGCAAAGCCATCACAAAGTAGGCGATATAAAAAGCAAGTGTTACCAGACTGGCCTCGAATGGCGTTAATTCACAGGCTGTCTGGAGGAACGGCATAAGTGAACCGTTGAGCCAGGTAACAAATCCAAAAATGAAGAATAAGGCTCCAATGATGGAAAGAGCCATGAAGTAGTTCCGGCTGTTGTAGGTTGTAGATGATTTTGTTTCCATAAGTAATTAATAAGTTATAATGATGTTTCGATTTTATCCAGCAAGTCAACAACGTTTCTGATTCTTTCAACATTAGTCTCAGCAATTTCATATTCCGGAATTTCCGGAATCCCGCCCAAAAATATACCTTCTTTGCGAAACTCCATCCTGCTTTTTACAGGTTTTTGTCCTGAAAGATGAAATTCCTTAGCCCCGGTAGTTTTTTGCATCCAGGCAATGTTGTTTTCATTTATTCCCGAACCCGGCATAATAATCAGATCGTTCCCTGCCCTTTTAACCAAATCGGCAATTAGTCCGGCACCATCAGGAGCCTTATTTTTTTGTCCGGCGGTAAGCAAACGGTCAATGCTCATTTTGATGAGCTGGTCCAAAGCTTCGAAAGGATTAACGGTCATATCGAATGCCCGGTGAAATGATACGCTCATTGGCCTTGCAAGTTCGATGGCTTCGCGTGTTTGCCGGATGTTGATGGTTCCATCAGCATTTAAAAATCCGATTACCACACCATCGCAGCCAATTTTTTTACAAAAAAGAATATCACGTTTTATAGTTTCAAATTCGATATCGGAATAAAGGAAATCGCCGCCACGCGGGCGAATCAGAACACTGATGCCGATAGTCAACATTTCGCGTGTAAGTTCGAGGGTTCCGGGACCTGGAGTGGTGCCACCCTGATAAAGATTATCGCAAAGCTCGATTCGTTTTGCCCCGCCCAGTTGAGCGTTTATGGCAGATTGCAGCGTACTGGCGCAGACTTCGATTAGCATAAAATTTTTGATTTAATGATTTCTTCTTTTTGAATTTCGGTTGGTAAATGTATAATTTTCCGGTAATATCAGTTTTGTGCGAAAATCTACCGCTTGAAGTCAAAAAACAACATATCCCCAAAAGTGGGTTTTTATCAGATTTCTAATTCTAAAAACAAACCAGGCGACCTCCTGTGCCGGAAATCGCCTGATTTGTGCGTTATTTCTTTTAATCGAATAATGCTGATTTTGAAGATGCGGTTGCTAGTTTGCTGCAACACTCAGGTAGCTTGCGTCGCGGTAACCCGGGTTATTCTTGTACCAGTCAGGATATTGTGCACCTCCTGATTCAGCCCATAAATTGAACTTGGTGTAGCCAGCATTTATTGCCTTTTTTTCTAACGGATAAGCAAATTTCTCTAAGAAATGTAGCGTCCATGGAAGCTTTTGTTGTGTAATATAATATTTTCCTTCTGCAGGAACGCTGCGATCATCCATTGTACCAAAGAAGGAAGCATTCATCTTATTTGTCGGAGGCATATTAATTTCATGAGCCTCTCTTCCTCTGTCACCATCAATGAAAATGAACGGATTGAATGGTGGAATTCCAAAAACTGCAGCATCCATAGGGCTTTGCAGTAAGATATGAATGTCGAATTCGCTATAAAGATTATCATCAGCATTATCGAAAACGATTACCACAGCATTCTGCTGTCCGGTTTCAAGTCCCTTTGCATCAAGGTTTACAAGCCCTGCGGTAATATTATATCCGGTAACCGACGAAACAGCACTGCTTGTAAATGGCAACTGAAAACCAAATCCGTTATTAAAGACGCCGCCAATATGACTAACGATGAATTTGCAGTAAATTTCTACTACCTTGTCGGAGGCATTCAAAACAGTTTTATACTGATAATCAATCACAAGATCGTTGAAATCATAATCCCCTTGCGAAGGCCAGTTGTCCTCAAAGGTGAGAGAGCCAAGCGAGCTAATACTAGGTGTGTAGGTGTTGTAGGCCCTTGCACCGTCGGCAGGATACACATCGTAATAATCTATAACCCCATCACCATCAGCGTCATCAACAATTATCGGTGCGTGTGAAAGTGGAATTGATGTTAAATCATCAATACCGATGGAGTATTGATTAAATTTATATTGCCAGCTTCCATTCGATTTATTCATTAATACCAATTGGCTGTGATTACTTTGGGTTGTCAGCCAAACTTCACCATTTGAAGTAATCGTCATTCCGGTAATTTTGAAAGGCAAATGTTCAGCACAGATCCTGTGTGCATAAACCTTTTCCTTCTTAAACTCAAGCCAGTAAAATCCTTCATAAGTGGCAATATACCATTTATTATCAGGACCTATCTTAATATCTCCAAATTCTGAATCTTGTAATTCTTCAATTTCTTTCATACTTACAACTTTTCCGTTTGATGGATCAATTTTATAGAGATAATCCATGTATGAAGAATACAAAAGTCCATCGTTTTCGTTATAATCAAGGCGCTGAACCTTCATATTTAATTCGGCAATCATTGTTGAAGTACCATTATCCAGATTGTACTTGTACAGTGCATATTTTGGCTGCTTTCCAACAAAATAAAGAGTCCTGTGGTCGGCGTCCATTGCGCAACCATAACTTCCAACAGGTAAATTGGCCAGCATTGTTATGGATCCATTTGACGGGCTAATCGTAAATAAATTACCTGAGTTATTTACTCCATAAAGAATGTCGGATTCTTCATCACCATTTTTAAAACCTGATTTATAGAAGGCGCTTTTGCCATTGATCTGAATGGTAGAACTCGTAAAAACTCCAAGTTCGTTTTTAATAACATAAAGTTCGGTGATGTAGGATGGGATGCTTACTATAAGATTGAATAATCCGGTTTCGGTTATCTTGGTAGCAATTAAATCGTTGGTTTTATCATAGGCAGGTACAATCTCTGTTACCTCTATTCCCTCATCATTCACAAATGTAATAGTGTCGTTGTAAACTTGTGTACTATGTAAAAACACGTCATAACGTGCCATAGCACCAGCCTTAAGTTGATCCTGGAATTGAATAGTGACGTCCTTGGAGGTTTTAAAATCAAAACCTTCAGGTATCACCAACTGTTCCATGGTTTTTTCGCTCTGGGGTGTTTCGGTAGTATTATCCTTTTTGCAGGATATAGTAAAAAGGAATAAAATTGATAACGGAATTATCATTACAACGGTTCTAAAAAACTTTTTGCTTTGCATTTCTATTTATTTATAAAATTAAAAAATTTTTTGATAAGCTCTTTTTGGTATTTATTGGACAAATTTAAAAAATTTCACCGGAAAAAACGATCATTCGTAATCTCTTTTATTTTTGAATGATTATTCCGGTATTGATTCAAAACTAACTCTCAATTAAAACCGGAAACCTATTTTCATAATTCATGCCAACATTTTTAATGATAATTTCCATTCTTATTTAGAATATCTCTAAATATCTTTATTACAGTCGCTTATGTTCTGAATTTAATTTAAATTAATTTTAAATAATTTTACTGGGCGATATTTTCATTCAGATGAAATCCCAATTTGCATTTTGTTTCCTTTTGTTGGAAAAATGGCCATTTTTGAGACAAAAAGCATAATGCCTTTAGCCGCAGGCCAGAACAAGTTGTCCATACTATGAAAAACTGCGCCTGCAATTTATCTAATCAAAATTAGTCACCGGATAACTGATAAAATGAATGCAATCCGATTTAATCGTCAGATAACCAGTGATTTTATGGGAACATATCCAACAAATATTAATTTAAAAGCATTTTCTAAAACTGAGATTTTATCGAAATTCTATCATCTTATCAATCAGTAAATTCAATTCTCAATCTAAATAAAACCCTTACAAAAGGTGCATCGGGAAAATAAAGGAGGAATAATATCCGGAAACCCTTTGTCAAACAGCCAAAAAATTAGCATGAAAAATCGTTTGCCGGCCTTACTAATTCTCATGAGCGTTCTGATCGTGATGTCGTTTAGCAAAAAGCCGCTTTATAAAAGCAAATCACTCGAACCTTCGTCGCAGCGCCCGGAGCCTGGCACAGAAGCCTGGATAGGAAAACTTCAATACAACGATGAATCTAAGCTGGCTTATGGCTGCTTTAACAACCAAAACGATCTTGTTATCAGGTTAAAAGTGACCGACCCGAATGTGGTAACAAAAATCTTTGCATCGGGCTTTACGATTTCGATTGATACTTCAGGCCGAAAAAATCCGCAATTTTGGGTCAAATATCCACTTCCACAAGGGATGCAAAATATGCCACGACCCGAAGAACGATACATGATGAGCAAGTATCAGAATCCTGGGAAAGACCCGAAAGAAATGATGACAAACCGCTTTAAAACAGCGCTCAATCAAATTGAACTCGAAGGATTTGATGCGGCTGCTGTCAAAAACGCAAAGGTTAATTCCAGAATTGGCGATGGCATTACTGCCTGGATTATGATTGATTCGGTGATGAACATGTATTACGAATTGAAAATCCCATTAAAAGAGTTATCCGTAAAAGGTATTTTAAGCGAAAATATTATTTCGTTAGGTTTTGAATCCGGAAAAATGGAAATGACAGCAATGGACCCGGAAGGCCGAGGTGGAAGGCCAGGTGGCGGAATGTCGCCTCCAGGCGGCGGAGGTCAGGGCAGAAGCATGGGACAGGGCAGTCCCGACATGCAACAACGAACTGCTTCGATGCAAGTGCTTACCGAACCTATCAAAATCTGGATGAAGAGAATCGAACTCAACTGATTAAGGGCATCTTACTTTTTTTAACCTATAAATTTAACCTGGCTTACCTGAATAATTGTTTTTAAATGCAAG
>CAIYZW010000186.1 GCA_903930725.1 uncultured Bacteroidota bacterium | reverse complement strand
CTGCCTGCCGGAAGTGCCATCGAACACCGTGCAAACACAAAACTGATGTTTCAGGATGTCCCGACCAACCCCGAAATAAAAGTAATGCCCGATTCGCTCGATTTTGGTGAAGTTGAGACAACGCTTAACGCCGTTTTGTCGGTAAAGGTGATGAACATTGGCGGCGGCAACCTCGAAATTACCGGCGCTGATATTTCCGACAGCCATTTTACCATCCTCAACCCCGAATTCCCGTTAACTTTGGGAACCGGTGAGTTTCACCTTTTTGATGTACAATTTGCGCCTACCGACCCGGGTTTGGTTGAAGCTGATCTTACCTTTTTAATTGACGAAAGCATCCCAGGATTAAAAACCGCCTATCTTGCAGGCCGTGGACTGCGGTTTGGCGTTTTGCGCGAAGGCTTCGAAGGCGAACTTTTCCCTCCGTTGGGCTGGAAAGTTTATGATGTTAATAATGATGGAAAAGGCTGGTACCGTAACGTTCTTGATGCTCCAACCGGGCAAACGGTTCCGCACACAGGTATTGCTGCCGCAGGACTTGATACTTACGCCGGAAGTCCAGGACAAATCAGTTATAACGACTGGCTCATCACACCAAAAATGATATGGCAGGATGGCGACATCTTTAAATTTTTTATCAAACGCCTGGCAAACCAGGATGGACAGGTTTGGCGCGTTTGCCTATCTACAACGGGTGATCTTGTATCTAATTTTACTCCTTTTGATGTGATAACCGATCCGCCTGTGGCCTACATCGAAAAAAGCTACGATTTAAGCCAGGAAGGACTTACAAACGGACAAGGTTTTTACATCGGGATTCAGTTTAACTCGCTTTGGTGCTGGCCGGGAGCCATCGACGACTTCCTGGGATCGGTTAAGGTGAGCTTTAATAACGATCTGATGGCCATTTCGCTAAGCGGAACCGACATCATTTACGAAAATACGGCAAGCAATTTCATTGCCGAAATCGGAAATTCTGGTTTTAATGCGGTTGCAGCCGGCGATTATGTAGTAAATGTCTGTGCTTCGGTTAACGGAGTCGAAACAGTTTTCGGGACAATTAGCGGCGTTGCCATTGCTGCCGGAGAAAGCACTTCACTCACTATTCCGGTTACTATCGAAAATACCGGCGTTTATGGGCTCTATTCACGCATTGTCTGGAGCGGCGACCAGAATCCTGTAAATAACGTGAGCAATGTTTTGGATGTTGAAGTCATCGGAAGTTCAATCGTCGTTAAAAACATCGGCGAATTTCCCATCAACCAGCAAACCGATTATTACAATTTGTATCCGCTCAATTTCGGCGATTTCAGAGGAGCCAGCCTGAGCGAGTGCTTGTATTATTCCGACGAACTCAACACCGGCGGAATCATCAGCCGGATAAGTTATTACAGCGCTTTTGGCACCACGCTTCCTTCGCGACGGATTCAGGTGTTCATGACCGAAACCGGCAAAGAAAACTACGACCAGGGCGCAATTCCTGCATCAGGGCTTAAAATGGTTTTTGATGGAAATATCGATTTTACCGAAGGGGTGCACCGCGTTAATATCGAACTTACCGAACCTTTTGTTTACACGGGCAGCGGCAACCTGTCGGTGATGGTTTATTATTTCCTTGGCGGAAATCCGTTCATCGTCGACGATGGCCTTTTTGCCTACAAATACATGGAATATGGCCCAACACGCACCGGCTTCGATAACTGGTACACCACCATCAATCCCGACGATTTAACACACATGAGTTATGTGCCCAACTATCCGTTTACCAGCCTGATGTTCGACACCGGCAACGGCCTCGGCAACCTGAGCGGAAAAGTTTTGTATCAGGATAATCTCCTGCCCGTTGACAGCGCAAAAATTGAAATCGAAAATGCTGATTTCCCTGAACTGAAAGCCGAAATTTACTCAAATGCCGAAGGTAATTTTATGGCGCCATACCTGTTGGCAGGAAATAATATTACGGTAACTATTTCGAAATATGGTTATCAGGATGTGGTTTTTGAGAATATTTCGCTGGCCGCTGGTGGCACGGTTGTGCTTGAAGATGCGTATCTTGTTTATCGTCCTGCCGTTATGCTTACCGGAAGTGTACTAAAAAGCGACACCCAGGCTGCAGCAGCAGGCGCAGTTGTGAAATTGCTCGGCATCGACGATTATGAAACAACCACCAATGCAGCCGGAAGTTTTGAATATGGAGAAATCTGGGGACTTACCACGTATCAGATCGAAGTTACGCTGGATGGCTACCAAACCTACCTGGGCGAAGTTGTTGTTCAATCCTCCAATTTAACCCTCGACCCGATAACCATTCTCGAAAATGCGCCGCCTCCACATTTTGTTAATGTAGTCGAAGAGGGCGATAATACTGTATTAAGCTGGTATGGCTCGGGTGCGCCATTCCCGTTTACCTTCCGCTACGACGACGGAAACAGTGTTGGTAACCTGATTACCACCGGCGCGCCGACCATTGTTGGTGGCTCGGCATGGCCTTATAATTCGATTGTTACCGGCGTGCAGTGGTTCACCGGAAATGCAGGCGGCTATCCGCCTTCGCCAAAAATAATGATAACAATTCTTGGTCTGAATCCGGATGGTTCGCCAAACCCGGCTGATGTGCTATTTACCGGACCGGATGTTACCAATGTTCTGGGCTGGAATTCGTTTAACATCACCAATCCTGTGTATGCCCCCAACGGTTTCTTTTTTGGCATTTCGGGATACAGCCTTTACACGATTATTGCTTACGATAACGGAGTTGGCGAGCCTTACATCTGGCAGCCGCGCACCCAGTGGAGCAACGGCATGGGCGCCTGGTATCCGCTCGAAAATGTAACGGCTCCCCCGCTCTCAGCCAATATTTTTATGCGTGCTTCCGGGATGATTTACGAATTGCAGGACGGCAAAACTTTTGTGGCCGGAACACCTTATCTGTTAAATATTCCTGAAGGTGCAAAACCACTCATCTGCCAGCCCATTGAACCCTTTGAGGCGGGAGAACCCGAAACCAACGGCTCCTACATTCCTGCCGAAAACCTGAGGGCGTTTGATCATTATAATATTTACCGCAAATTGATCGAAGAAGAAGTCTGGCAACAGATTAATACCGGCCCGGTAACCGACACGTCCTACATTGATACCGAATGGCCCGATTTGGAAG
Source organism: uncultured Bacteroidota bacterium (assembly GCA_903930725.1). GTDB lineage: Bacteria > Bacteroidota > Bacteroidia > Bacteroidales > 4484-276 > CAJATL01. The sequence goes on along the minus strand of CAIYZW010000186.1, from coordinate 3,109 downwards.
AAGGTTTTTACAAATATGCCGTCGAAGCCGAATTTACCAACGGCGTACTTTCCGATCTGGTCGAATCTAACAGCATCCAAAAAATTATTGATGGTGTGGGCGAAGCTGGTGCCGGAATGTTGCAGTTATTCCCTAACCCAACCTCTGGCCTGGTTACTGTTAATTCGGAAGTTTTGATTAAAAGCCTCAGTGTACTGGATAACTCCGGCCGCCTGTTGTTAGTTAATGAAGTTGATGCTTTAAACTGCACACTCGACCTGAAACAGTTAAAAGAAGGTCTTTATTTTATCCGTATCGAAACCACCGAAGGCAAGCTGGTGAGGAAGATTTCAGTTATAAAATAGTTTCAAAAGAATTTATGTGATTGAAAAAACCGAACCTGGGATTGACGGGTTCGGTTTTTTTTTGTTTGAGTAGGATTTGGCTTAACGGAGAGCCTGTGCTTTTATTTTTGCTTTTCTTTTGCTCTTGTTTGTATTTAATTTACCTCAATTATATAGACAAAGTTTTTAATAGATTTTACTTGTTCTGTCAGTACTTTCGCTGTCAAACTTTTTACTGTCGGTGTAGTAATTGCTGTCGGAAGTGCTTCTATTAGGATTTTTAAATAAGTAGATTTTACAGCGTATGTTGCATTTTCAGCAAATACATGTTTTGCATTAACAACACCAATCAAATTGCCACTTTTATCAAATAAAGGCCCGCCACTATTTCCAGATTGTGCCGCTGCTGATATTTGATATGATGTAATGTCTCCGATATATCCAGATTTCGCGCTAATTAAACCGTCTGTAAGTTTTATTTCTTCACCCATTGTTGCTGTCAATGGATAACCAAGAGTAAAAATACTTGTACCCACGTCTTTTGTTGTTGAGCTTATTGTATATGGAATTACTCCAAGTGTTGTTATTTTAATATCATCAATTTTTAGAATTGCTAAATCATTATTTGCATCAGTACTTATAACTTTAGCAGTAAATGACTTATTAAAATCTCCTCCAATTCCTCTTACTTTAATTGAAGTAGCACCTGCAATTACATGATTACAGGTTGCAATATAACCACTGGATGAAATTGCAAATCCAGTGCCTTTGCTTGCCTTGATGGCTGTGGAGGTGGTTGTAGCAGTGGGAAATAATTTAGTCATACTAAATTCTCTGTAAATTTCGTCACCTAAATCATAATTAGCACCAATAGTAGCAAGTATATCTTTTACCGTTGTTGTTGATAATTGATAGCTAAAATTTATTTTGCCTTCACTTAAAGTCACATTTTTTGTAATATCCTCAAAGGGATTTTTAAATAAATAGCTATTGTCCTCAGCAGTACTTACAAAGTAATATTGACATGCAAACAAATCTTCATTTTTGTATTTATATCCATCGATTGCTTTGTTCCAATACCCTTCTTCATTAATACTATCTTTTCCAAGTTGCCTTTTGTCAACACTGGTTGTGAAGTCTGATAGTTTCCTTCCCTTATTATATAATGAAGTTTTGATTGAAATATTCCAGATTCCTTCAATTGGGTCTAATTTTGATAGAATAAGAGTCAATGAATCTTTTACTTGAGTTTCCGTTTGAGAATTCTGAGAAAATAACGCTGTCATCAAAAAACAAAATATACTGATAATTACTAATCTTTTCATAATTTTTTTAATTTTAAGTTATTTGATTAAATTCTAATTCAAATTTATCCTTTTTTGCTTTTGTTTCAAAAACCTTGATATTTGGAAGATTTGTTTCTACATAACTAAGTATTATTTTCACTAGTGTCTATTAATTATTGTTAAATTATCTCGTAACTATTTTATGTACAGTATAATAACTTATCAAAACCTTGTCGCCCTTTTGAATTTTGTTCCTTTGCGCTGTTGTGTAAAATGGAACAAGAATGAACATCGGCAAATATGTTTTCGCACAGATTGTGGAGTTTCTCCCAAAACGTTTCTTCGAACGGCTGGTAATCAAACACAAAGACCGGACATCCGGAATGGCGCCATCCTACTGGAGTCATATGCTGGTCATTATGTATGGTCAGCTCATAGGTTGCCGTAGTCTTAGAGAACTCACAGATATCACTATTGCTCATGCCAAAAGATCGTTTCACCTGGGATTTGGAAAGGTTCCCATCAACAGAAGCGTTCTTTCCAAAGCTAACAACCTCAGAGACCCAGAAATCTTTGAGAAGTTTGCTTTTTACATTGTGTCTATTGCCCAAGACAAGCGTATCACCAAAGAGTTTGAACTCCACGGAAGGTTCTATGCCATTGACTCTACTACCATCGACCTGTGGATGTCGGTTTTTAGATGGGCAAAGTTCAGAAGTACAAAGTCCGGTATCAAGATTCATACTCAGATTGATATTGCCACTGAAATACCGGTCTTCTACAGAATCAGCCATGCAAATGTGCATGATACCAGATCCATGGACTGGTTTATCTACGAACGGAATGCTTGCTATGTATTTGATAGAGGTTACTTTGATCTCTCCAGACTCTACGCCATTGAGCAAGCTGGAGCTTTCTTCATCATCCGGGAGAAGTTTCATCCTGATTATGAGATCACGGACGGTGAAGACATGCTTGAAGGAGATGACAATGTCCTGCGAGACCAGACGGTCAGATTCACAGGCAAACGAAACAGAGGAAACTATCCGATTCCGCTCAGACGCATCATATACTATGCCCCTGACCTTGGAAGAACCTTCACCTACTACACCAACAACTTCTACCTCAAAGCAAAAGACATTGCCCTTCTTTACCGCTACAGATGGCAGGTTGAACTGTTTTTCAAATGGATCAAGCAGCATCTTCGTGTCAAATCCTTTTGGGGAGAATCTGAAAATGCAGTCCGGATACAGATACATGTTGCCATCATCACGTACTGTCTCGTAGCCATCATTGAACATGATCTCAAACTGGACAGACCTATTGTTGAGGTCATGCGTATTCTTGGCAATTCCCTGCTCGTCAAGGATCCGATCCAAGAACTCTTGGCTCCTATGGAAAATAAGACCTATTATGACAACGATTGCCAACTGAATTTGGACTTCAAATTGGATTAACATTTTTTAATAGACACCAGTGTAAAAGAGATATACTTTGCCG